>JAXGTM010000066.1:0-11187 GCA_040774925.1 Atribacterota bacterium
TATTTGAATTTTTTTAATAATTTTTCTTTGTTAAATCTATGAATAAGGATATTGTATCTTCTTCAAAAACAACAACATCGCCCAGCCAGGTATTATAACCTTCTTTTAATATGGCAATCTCATAAATGCCTTCCTCAAGTCCATCAATGATTTTTCCCTTTCCAGCAGAGGTGGACATTTTGTATTCTCCATTAAGATAAACTCTGGCATCACTTACATCGCTATGGATTACTATTGAACCTTTCTTCTTTTCTTTTTCTATCCTCTGCAATTGGACATCTATATGAGAAACAAATTCATCATAAATCATTATATTTGCAGAGTAATTATAAAAACCGTCTTTTGTGATCAGCAAAGAATAATTTCCTTCAAGAAGATTTTCAATTATGACACTATTTCCAGCAGATGTTTTCTGCTTGAGCTCATCATTCAAATATATTGAGGCATTATCAACATTGCATGTAATCTCTAAACTACCTTCTTGTTTAATTTTATCAAGCTGAACATCAAGATAGATTTTTTGCAATGGGTTGACTTCTACTTGCTCATACCAATCATAATATCCGTTTAGTACAATTCTTATATTATGAAAACCAGCATTAACTTTTTCCAAAACCACTTCTTTATTAGCATGTGTTAATCGTTTAAATTGATCATCAAGATAAATTCTAGCAATATCTTCACTGCATTTTACGATAATTGAGCCATATAGTTCTACTGGAACAAGATCAGCACTTAAGAACTTAGTTTTACTCTTAATAATGCTAGCATTTCCAAACCATGACTCATAACCGCTTAATTCTATTGAAACTGAATGATCTCCGACCTGCAGCTGTTCAATATGTAAAGGAGTTTGACCTGAATAATTACCATCAATGTATACTCTTGCCCTATCAGGCTGGGATGATATATAGAGCTGACCAGTTTCTACTTCACGGTCAATTATCTGATAATGCAATATTTCGCTGCTACTCCAGAAAGCCAAGGGAAGGTTTGTTAAAATATTTCTAATCCTATTGGAAAATATATTAATATCTGTCTCAATAATCGGCATGAATGTTCGGTTAAATCTTCTTTCAATTTCATCAGTTATCAAGATTGGCTTCTTTGTTGCGAATCCTTGAATATATTCTATTCCGCTATGTTTTTCTGCATCAATCGTGTAGTCCACATAGTGTTCCTGGTAAGGTTGAACCCAGGCATCCTTTTGATTTTTATTTGGAAATATCAACAGAACGTTACCTAGATTATCGTACCCAAACAGAGTTACATAGGAACCAGCATTGACCCTGAAAGAAAGCCTGATCCTTTCACCAGCTAAATAGGTTGCCCCGACTCCTTTATCTAAATCAATAGATAGGGTAAACTCTGGTTTAGGATTTATTATCTGTAAATCTCTTTTTATTTCATTTACTCCAGCAGCGAATAAAGTTATCGTTAAACTAATTAAAATTAATATTACCAATAAACCTGCAGTTACAGGAAAAGTATTTTTTTTAAACACGCTTTTTTGTTTTTGCATTTTTTTCTTAAAATAGTATTCCATTATTTAACCACCTTAATTAAAAAATATTTGACATATTTTCCTGGTTTATAAATTATATAGCAAAAATAATTATTAAATTTAGGCTTTGTGAGTTATCCTAAAAATCATCTTCGATAAAACTGTTTTGCTTTTTCCTAACAAACCTTTTAATTAATATAGTAACTATGAGCCAAACTAAAAATATTACTCCTAATAAGATAAAAAGTTCTTTATATAAAACAAAAAAATAACTGAATTTTTTAACAAATATATCCAAAAAGTCCTCTGTAACTATCAATATTGGTAAAAAATAAACTTAATAATTCAGAATCTCATCTACTTTTATAAATTTTCTTTTACCTTTTTTTATTATTCTATTTATATTATATTGATTGCCATAAATATTTTTTAATCTGGAATTATAATATATGACATTCCTATTTTACTGCTGTTTTTTCACTTAAACTAGTTCATAAGCAATCTGTAGAACGATAAGCCTGGATTATTTTTTTAAATAATACTTTAAGATTAAATGGGTCGGAACTAAAAATCCAGACAGATTTGTGTAAATATTTCTTCAGTGTCAAAAAAATAAGAATTAAAAATACAACTCATCACTGATTTTTTTGATATTTTGAAAGAAATCAGTAGCAATAAAATTTTGCAAATTACCTAAATGGATATCGAGGTTCTGGTAATAAGGAATATTTCCCAGATGTTTTATATTGTAATTCTCAGTTAGTTCTTTAATTCTATTGCTTTCATTATTAGCAGGTTCCATATTTTCAATTAATCCAATTATATTTAAATTCTGTTCTTTAAGCATTTTTATTGTTTTACTGACAATATTTGCCGATAAAATAGAAGAGGTAGCTATTACTAAGAATTTTCCGTTTTTAACATATTGAAGAATATCTAAAAAAGGGTCCGACATGCCTGGAGGCATATCAAGGACCAAACACTCTGTATCATCCCATCTGGTAACTGCCATCAATTCTAAAAATGCATCAGTAAACTCAGTTCCCCTTATCGGCAAGGGATTATCCTGAGTATAGTAGGCTACTGACATGAATTTAATTCCCTTTATATTTTCTGGTATTACCCCTTTTTCTTCTTCAGGAAAATCATTTTTAGCATTAAGCAATACATGGCCGGAAGCTCCCCAAAAATCTAAATCAAGTAAACCAGTTTTAAATTTAGTAGATAAAGCTAAACTCAGAGCAGTAGAAATAAGAGATTTTCCAACCCCGCCTTTTCCACTCACTACTGGAATAACGTGTTTAATAGCTGCGAATTTTTCTCTTGAAACAATCTCCCTTGGATCAATCATCAATATCCTCCTCGAACTTTTTGTAATAAATCTGTATTAATTTAAAATTCTTTATATGTCTTCACCGGTAATTTCATCAATGTAAATTCCTCTACCGCTTACCACTTCAAAATCGGGACTACCACATCTGGAGCATCTCATAAATGAATGGACTACTTCAGGAACAAAATGGATAGACTCCTTTATTGAATGATCATTTAGATTTGCTTCTTTTAATTTCCATTCATTCTGACAATTTCGACATTTAAAGGTAGCTATTTCATCAATGAAAATAAACTTTGCTTCCTCTGCCATAGTTCCTTTTTTTAAATTATCCAGGCTAAATTCTACTATCTCTTGTTCTATTCCCTGTAATTCTCCCAAAACAATTTTCACTTCAATCAATTTCTTTAAATTTCTTTTCTTCGCCTCTTTAATTGACGATTTTAATACAGCTTCAGCCAAAGCCCATTCATGCATTTTATTTCCTCCTACATAGTATTAATAACGGCAAATGATTCAATAATTTATTTCCAATCATCATTGAGCAATTTATTATTTCTAAATATCTTAATAAAAATATAATAAATAACATATTTTATTCTAACATATAGGGTTACTAAATTTAAAACATTTTGTATTTTCTATAGTGTATTCAAACAAATAATCAACTCAACGTAATACTTTCTGCTTTTTTATTATACCATTGTATAAGTAAAAGATAGTTTTGGATAATTACCAGTTTACAGCTACGATACGCTATTTTTTATGAAAATAAAAATTGAAAAAGAATTTTTTTGTTCACATTATTGCTCATAAAACTAAATATAAAATATTAGAAATAATTTTTTGTAAGATTTTAAGGAAAGTGGTAATATAATATTCGTATAAGATACCGTTAAAAAATAAATCTTCCAATACCTTATTATCTATAAGAATTGCAGATATTATTTATTAAATAGGTACACTTTCTTTTTTAATTGCTATTTCATGGTTATTATAGAATATGCAATACATCTTTTTCTCTTAATGATTATAAGATCAAATCAAAGGAGTCATATCATTATATGAGTGTGATTGTATGAGTATTATATTTTTTAATCTTTTAGGTGGATTATCTCTGTTTTTATATGGGTTATATATTTTAAGTGATGGATTAAAACAGGTTTTCTATAAGGGTCTAAAAGATGTTTTAAAAAAAGTAACAAGCAGTACTATTAAAACTGTCGGTTTTGGAGCATTTATCACGGCTATCATACAAAGTTCAAGTATTACTGTGGTTACTTTAGTGGGATTACTCAACTCCAGCATGCTTAATCTGAAACAGGCAATCGGCGTAATGCTTGGAGCAAAAATTGGTACAACTATTACTACCCAGATAATTGCTTTTAAAATAGGTTTATACTATTTTCCTTTTATTATCGTAGGTTCTCTTCTATTTTTCCTCTTCAGAGAAAAGAAAGTACAAAATGTTGGACAAATTATTCTCGGTTTCGGAATTCTTTTTTTAGGCATGCAATATATGTCTGAAGGGGCGAAAGCTATACAAGAAATACCCTCTTTTGTAAACACCCTTTACTATTTCAACGACAATATCATCGCAGGTATTTTAGCAGGAGCCATATTAACAGCCATAGTTCAAGCAAGTTCTGTGACTATTGCTCTTAGTATTGCGCTTGCAGCTCAGGGGGTATTGACCTTACCAGTAGCAATAGCTATTACAATGGGAGCAAATATTGGTACTACTATAACTGGATTTTTTGCCTCCCTTGCATCATGCAAGTCTGCTAAACGTCTAGTATTATCACAATTTATTGTTAATATATTGGGTGTTACTATTTTTGCTTTTCTTATTCCGCCCTTCAGCCGCCTCGTTTCCCTAACAAGTTCCGATTTAGGACGCCAGATAGCTAATGCCCACACTTTATTTAATTTTTTTCTTGTAATAGCATCTATACCTTTTATTGATTTGATACGTTCTTTCTCACTTAAAGTCATCCCTGGACCAGCTGAAGAGGTAGACCGAGGAATAAAATTCCTTGAATACAAAATATTAAGCATTCCAAGTCTGGCTCTTTTACAGGCTCAGAAAGAAGTACTGCATATGGCTAATATTACAAAGGGAATGTTAGAAAAGGCAAATGAAGCGATGTTTACGGGAGATAGAGACCTTTTTAATATGGTCAAGACCGAAGAATCCAGTGTTGACGAATTACACCATATTCTCGATGATTATTTAACCAGAATTTCTTCACAGGCATTCTCTAAAGAAGACTCACAAAAACTTGCCATCTTAATACATAGTGTTACAGATATAGAAAGAGTGGCTGATCATGCCAATAATCTTATAGAAATATATGAGTTTAAAGCCCAGAAGAATATTATTTTTTCTGAACAAGCTAAAAATGAATTAAATCAGCTATTCCAAAAAGCTATATCTGCTTTTACCCTCTCAATGGAAGCTCTTGACAAAAATGACCATTCAATTGCGCAAAAAGCTATCGAGCTAGAAAATGAAAGCGATAGGATGGAGGAAGAGTTAAAGCAAAACCATTATGACAGATTAAAAGCTGGGACCTGTACTCCCGAAGCAGGTCCAATGTATCTCGAAATAATTATGAATCTAGGAAGAGTTACTAACCATGCTGAAAATATTGCCAGAGGGGTAATAATGGGTTTTTAAAATGGCTGACAGTTGGAACACCAGTATATCGCACCACCTAAATAGGCCGACTTTTCAATAATGGTACCACAGATAATGCAGGGTTTTCCCACAGTTTTTTTACTGAGAATTGTCCTGTAACCGCCTGATTTCCCAAATAAACCTTTTTCAGTATCACGCCCTCCGAGTGATACCATTTCACCAAGAGTACGTTTGACAGAGTTAAACAATTTAATATATTCTTTCTCATCAATAGTGTCCATCTTCCGTTTTGGATGAATACCGGAATTAAATAATATATCCTGTACAACTCCATTACCCAACCCAGGAATACGCTGTTGTGTAGCAAGAAATGCTTTTGCGGAAAGAGCGTTTGTTTCTTCACTTCTTAAACCATTAAAATATACTAGATCAAATTCATTATGAAGTGGAGAAGGTTTTTCTCTAGCAATTAGATAATACCTATTTTCATTGTAACCTTTCATGAATACCTGTATAGCACCATACATCTGTATAGACACTACCAGTACACTTCCATCATCAAATTCAAGCAGAAGCTGGTGCTTTAATGGAATATTAGCATTATTTTTAAAAAAACGTATATTTGCCCCCTCACTAAGAACAATACGCCTGTCTTCAGCAGATATCTCAACCATTGACCCAAATCCCTTACTTTCACCAATTTTCTGCCCCGAAAGAAGTTCACTATAAGTTTTAGGATCGCCATGATAAAAAGCAAACTTATGTGGTGAGTAGTTAGCAACTACATTAAAAATAGTCTTACCAAATAATTTCTCATTTATCTGATTTGCTATATTTATGCTTTCAGGAATCTCTATCATAGTCACATTCCTCCAATATACTTAAAAAAATAATATTATTACACTTTCTAAAAGAAATAAGGGTTGAAATATGGTTTTAATAGTAAGTTGTCTGAAGTGGTCAACTATCTGTTAAAAATATTGTTTTCAATTTCATTATCAATTATTTATTATAGACAAACTCATAAAATTTTTTGTAATCACTTTTAAGGCATCTCAAGTCTAATAAGACACCTTTCTCTTCATGTGAAAATGTCTTTATGTACGCGTTGCTATTTAAATAAGATAATAATTTTCCTTGATTGTAGGGAACAAACATAAGGCATTCAATATATTTGTTAAAAAGTTCTTTGTAAATAAGATCTAATAACAATTCTAATCCAATCTTCTTTCTGGCAGAAATAAACACTTTATTATTTACCGCTTTTGCCTGAAATTCTGATTCTGTATCAATTTTATTGAATACATAAATTACTGAGATGTTGCCTGCACCAATTTCTTGTAGAGTATTTTCCGTTATTTTTATCTGCCCTTCATAGTCGGGATTAGAAATATCAATAATATGTAATAACAGATCAGCCATTCTTACTTCTTCAAGAGTTGAACGAAAAGCCTTCACTAGATCATGGGGAAGGTTATCAATAAAACCAACTGTGTCAGCTAAAAGAAAGGCTGGATAACCGGTTTTTTCAATCTTTCTTACAGAGGTATCTAGTGTTGCAAACAGCATATCTTTTTCAACAACTTTTTTATGCTCAGGTTTTCCAGAAATATCCAGAAGAGTGTTCATCAATGTAGATTTACCTGAATTGGTATAACCTACTAAAGCGACGATGGGAAGCTCCCCTTTGCTCCTTTTTTTTCGTTGAATGGTACGCCTGTTACTCAATATATTAAGTTCTTTATTCAGTTCATACAATTTTCTTTCTAACCGTCTTCTATCTAATTCTAAAGCTTTCTCCCCAGAACCTCTGGTCTTAGAACCGACACCACCTTTTTGTTGAGCCAGTGATTCATTTATTCCAATAAGCCTCGGAAGCATGTATTGCAGTTTCGCCATCTCAACTTGAAGTTTAGCTTCTTTTGTTTTTGCTCTTTTCACAAATATTTCTAAAATAAGGGAGGTTCTATCAAGAACCCTGTATTTTAAAGCCTTTACTAAATTGCTAAGCTGTGATGGAGTCAGCTCATTATTAAAAATTATTAAATCAGCATCTGCCCTATCAGCAAGTGCTTTAATTTCATCTATCTTACCGGAACCGATATAAAAAGACCTATTGGCCTCTTTTAAGTTTTGTTCTAACTGGCCAATTACTTCATAATCACAGGAAATAGCTAAATTTTTTAGTTCATCCATGGATGCATTAAAATTATGCCATTTATTAATGTTAACACCTATTAATATAGCTTTTTCTTTTTGTAAATTACTCATTCTTATTCACCAAAATATATTCCTTAAGTTAGATATGCTGAATGAATTACAAATATCATCACTTCATTATTTTATAGAACATGTAAGTTTTAAATAAGTAAAAATTGGTTGATAATCGTTTTGTCATTTGCTTTCTTTACCCCAGATATTTACAATAATAACACCCATTAAAGCAAGAAAACCTCCTACCATAGATAAAACTGTTGGAATCTCGTTTACCCATACCCATGCTATCAGGATTACCAGCACTGGAGAAATATACATGTAGCTTCCTGCAACAGAGGCGGAAATATGTGACAAAACATAAGCCCAGGTAACATAAGCTAAAGCAGCAGGGAAAATACCCATATATACAATAGCAATTGTTGATTCTAATGAGGCTTCTCTTATACTTTGAAATAGCCCTGGTAAAAATACCAATTGAAATAGAGTACCACTCCATATTGCATAAGAAGTAAAAGCTAAAGGGGAATATTTCTTCAATAAAGGTTTTTGAAAAACAAAAAATATGCTGGTACTAATTGCAGACAATAGAACTAAAAGGGCTGCTGGTTCAAAACTAACATCTTCTCCTTCTCCCATAACTACCAAGATAATACCAAAAAAACTTAAGAAAACACCAAGCCATCCCCATATTTTCATATGTTCTTTCAGAAAAAATATAGCTAAAATAGCCGTAAATATTGGAGCAGAGGCGATTATAAGACCGGCTGAACCCGCTGTCACCCTCAATTCACCATAGGTAAGTGCAATGTGATAAATAGTAATTCCTATAAAGCCAAGAACAAGTATTTTTATAATATCTTTTTTTTCTGGTAATGGCATTTTAGTTAGAACTGCATAGATAAACAATACGGCTGAGGCAGTTAAAAAACGTAAAAGTACTAAATGCCCTGGACTGTATTCTCTCAATCCTACTTTAATCCCCGCAAAAGCAGAAGCCCAAAAAATTAAAGTGACAGCTACCGCCCACAATACTCGAAAATTTATCTTCTCTTCTTCATGTTTTTGTAATTTGTTCTCCATTACTATTCCTTCTTCCTGGCTTATTATATATTTTAGATGACAATAAATTTTTACATCAACGTTTCAGTTTTTGATTAATTATAGATGAGTAATTACTTGAAAGAGAGTATCTGGCTCTCAATTCATTTACAATTTTATATAATGAATCTTTGTACAATTTGTTAGCCCCACCGGTTTTGTAAAGGTTCTCATAGCACTTAGAAAGATAAGGATATTTGTTTTCAATGAAGTTTAGAAATTGTTTTCTTGTTTTTCCCCTTAAATAGAGAGTACCCGTAAGAACATAATGTACATCACTGTCTTTTGCCATTGAAAAAAGTGAGTTTAAATCATCATAATCATCTGTCAGATAAGGGATAATTGGCATAACATGCAAACCTACCGAAGCATTGGTATTTCTAAATAATTTTAACATGGCAAATCTTTCTTCTGAACTACTTGAACCAGATTCAATTATTCTCCTTAACCCTTCATTTGTTGTGGTAATAGTTGAGGCAATATTGATATAAGTAATCCTGGATAATTCATCAATCAACTCATAATCTCTTATAATCAGGTTTGATTTAGTAGAAATAATAGCAGGGGTTTTGTACTTTATTAACAATTTAAGCACTTCTGGCATTAGCTTGTATTCTTTTTCTACAGGCTGATAACTATCTGATACTCCACCTATGTTAATGATTTCCCTTTTCCAATCAGGGTGGCTTAACTGCTTTTCTAATTTTTCAATGATATTTGTTTTAACATAAATGTCTTTATAGTAATTATCAGAACCAAGATAGTCATGAGAATAAATAGCATAACAATATATACAACCATGGTGGCAGCCTCTATAAATATTTAAATCCCATTGATAAGGAAATCTTCTTTTCAGACGATTTAGCGCAGTTTCACAATGCAATTCGATAACTTCTTTTTCTTTCATTAAGAATCCTTTTAATTCAACTACTCTTTAGAAAAGGTCTTTAAATACTGCTGCATTTAAAAAAATCTTCTATACTCTAGCTGTTGCACACTCTATTCTTTTTTTTAATACAGATCTTATTCTTCAATAATAAATGATAATTTTTGACTTACAAGGTCAATCTTTTTCTGAATAGTACCATTATAAGCAGTGATTACCGTACTATAAATCCTGGGCTCACTATCAGCTGAGTGAGTAAACTTTATAATAATATCCTGATTAAATTTTTTATCATCAGTTAATATTAACTCTTCCTCTGATATTAATCCATCTCCATAGGTCATTACAGTAACTCTTTCTCCATCTGTAGCTCCACTCAAGCTAAGGTGAACATACCCAAAGGTCAATTTGCCAATAGTTTCAGTAGTAGTGTACCATTCGACATTAGAAAGTGTTAGTAATGGTATGTTATTAGCACACCCTGAAACAAACAAAATAATTAATAATACTGATAACACAAACATTCTCTTCATATTTTTGAATCCTTTATTTTAACTAAAATTATTTTTATTTTCTTGAATATATATACATATTTTCTTTAGATGACAATTTTTAACATTAATGTACTCTTATTTAATGAATATAATCGAGTAATTACTTAAAGAGTATCTTGTTCCAATTTAATTAATATCTTTAAATCACTAATCTCTGGTTAATTATCATACTCTAATGTTTCTAAATATTTTTTCAAAACCGTTGCATTATTTTTTTCTTCATCTTTTGAGCTAAATAATAGAGTTATATTTTCTTTTTGATGAAATTTAATCAAACTTTTTAATCTGTCTTTATGTTTTTCTAGTTCTATTAAATATTCTCTTTCAAATTCTTCCCAGCTAATTTCTTCTAAATGGAATGATTTTCTCAACTCTTCAGAAGGTGCAACATCTTTCAGCCATTCATCAATTTTTATTCTTTCTTTAGACAAACCTCTTGGCCAAAGACGGTCAACCAAAATCCTGTATCCATCCTGATTTGATACGGGCTTATAGGCACGTTTTGTAAATATTTGCATTTTCCCCTCCTAACTTTAAAAAATAGTTTTCTCTTCCAATTATAATACAGGCTGGCAAAAGTGTAAAAACTTTCCATTGTTAAATGGTGTTAAATTGAGTTATAAAACAAATTGTCCTTTATTCAATTTATTTATTCTTATTTAATTTTTTTAATTAATAGAATTAATGGGGAACTATTTCTAGATTACTTCTGATAACCATTGGTGTAACATACATTGACAAAACTATAAATATTTGTTAAAGTTTAATAGAATCTCACTGTATCTGCACATTTTGAATCTTGTAATAAAAATATCTGTTTATTTAATCACTAAAAATTCCCCACTTTAAAATTACTTATCACTTAATATTTTCAAAATATATTAATGGAGGTTTTCATTATGAAAACACTAAATTCAAGTCCTGTTTTCACCCCTATTTCTGTTGGAAACATCA
>JAXGTM010000067.1:0-11181 GCA_040774925.1 Atribacterota bacterium
ACTAATTGTTATTTATTGGGCTGTGTTAAAACGGGAGAAGCAGCAGTTATAGACCCGGCTGAAGAAAGTAACATTCTCTTGGATTTAATAGATAATAATAAACTAACACTTAAATATATCATAAATACCCATGGACATGGTGACCACATCGGGGGAAACAGATTTTTGAAAGAAAAATATTCAGTAAAATTATTAATACATGTTTCTGATAAAGATATGCTGATGGAACCAAAAAATAACTTATCTTTCTTTACTGGCCATCCTACTAAATCTCCATTGCCAGATGGCTTTCTTGAAGATGGAATGAATATAAATCTGGGGGTATTACGGCTTTGTATAATACATACTCCGGGTCATTCTCCTGGAAGTGTTTCTATAAAAGTAGATAGTATGTTGTTCACCGGTGATACTTTATTTAAAGATAGCATAGGGCGAACTGATTTTCCTGGAGGTTCTATGACCCAAATAATGAGCTCTATTAAAGAAAAATTACTTACTTTAGAAGATGATTATGAGGTATTGCCCGGGCATGGCCCTTCTACTACCCTAAAGCAGGAATTATTAAACAACCCATGGTTAAATTAAACTAAGATGTTTCATTAGGACTTAAGGAGATTCTTATGTTGACATATGATATAAAAGATATAAATCTGGCTGAAACAGGTTTTAAGCGCATTAAATGGGCTCAAAGCCAAATGGAAGTTTTGGATTCAATAAAAAAACGTTTTGAAATTGAAAAACCATTAAAAAATATAATAATAACTGCATGTCTCCATGTAACAAGTGAAACTGCTAATTTAATGATTGCTTTAAAAGCGGGAGGTGCCAATCCAGTATTGTGTGCATCTAATCCTTTAAGTACTCAGGACGATGTTGCGGCATCACTTGTTAAAGATTTTCAAATCCCTGTATATGCGGTAAGGGGTGTTAACCACAAAGATTATTATGAACATATAAATAGAGCAGTGGATTTTGGACCACATATAACCATGGATGATGGAGCTGATCTCGTTACATTACTACATAATAACAAAAGAAATCTTCTTGATAAAATTATTGGCGGAACAGAAGAGACAACTACTGGAGTAATACGTTTGAGGAGTATGGAGAAAAACAATGTTCTTCAGTTCCCAATAATTGCCGTCAATGATGCATTAACAAAACACCTCTTTGATAATAGATATGGAACAGGGCAAAGTACTATTGATGGACTTTTAAGGGCAACTAACATATTGCTGGCAGGAAAAACAGTAGTAATATGTGGATATGGATGGTGTGGAAGAGGTGTAGCTAATAGGGCTCGAGGTATGGGGGCAAGAGTGATTGTAACTGAAGTAGATGCTATTAAAGCTTTAGAGGCAGTTATGGATGGATATCAGGTCTGTCAAATAAAGGAAGCAGCAAAAATAGGAGATATATTTATTACTTTAACTGGAAATAAAAATGTTATCAGCAAAAAAGAATTCTTGAAAATGAAAAATGGTGCAATCATAGCAAATTCTGGACACTTTAATGTAGAGATAGATATTCCCGCTTTAGAAAGTCTTTCCATAAAGAATGAAACTATGAAAAATGGAGTAGTATCATACTTTTTAAATGGTCAAAAACAGATATTCTTATTATATGAAGGGAGATTGCTTAATCTGGCTGCTGCAGAAGGTCATCCCGCTACTGTCATGGATATGAGTTTTGCAAATCAGGCATTATCTATTGAATATTTAATTAGAAAATCAAATTCTTTAAAGAAAAAAGTTTATTCTGTGCCCCAAGATATTGACCGGGAAGTTGCTATTTTAAAATTAAAAAGTCTTGGAATTGAAATTGACAAACTTACTAAAGAGCAAAAGAAATATCTTGGAAGCTGGGAAGAGGGAACTTAACAATAAATATTTTTGAAACTGTTAGAAATAATATTAATGCCTTATAATTTGAAATTTTAGTATTAATGGTTTAATTGATGATTAACTATAACGATAATTTGTGGGAATATATCAGGGAAGGTTTTCTAAACTTAATTTATCCATTAAATTGTGAATACTGTGGTTCTGCAATAAGAGAATCCAAAGGTTATAGTATTTGTGATAATTGTTTTAAAAAAATAAAATTGATTTATTATCCCTATTGTTATTTTTGTGGAAAACCTTTTTCATCTGAGGTTAATTTTGAAGAAAGAGCCATTTGCAGCGATTGTTCAAACAAAAAAAATTATTTTGATTTTGCAAGATCAGTTGCTTACTATGATGGTGTATTAAGAAAATCTATCCATCTATTTAAATATCATAAACAGATAAAAATAGCAAAACCGTTAACCGATTTAATGATTAATTATCTATTAAAGGATAATTCAATACCTTTAGAAGAGATAGATTTAATTGTTCCAGTTCCTTTGTATAAAGATGAATATGTAGATAGAGGGTTCAATCAGAGTGGTGTGCTGGCACAAAAAATAGCTGACCATTTTTCTATTACATTTTCTGATTCTCTGTTAATTAAAACAAGGGGAAACCTTTCTCAGGTAGGTTTAACAAAAAATGAGAGAAAAGAAAATGTTAAGAATGTGTATGCTATTAATACTAATGAAACACATAATAATATTACTAGTCTTTTGCTGGTTGATGATATATATACTACCGGAGCCAGTATCGAAGCATGCTGTAAAGAGTTAAAGAAAATAAAAATAAGAAACCTGTATGTATTAACTCTGGCAAGAGGAATTTGAAAAATAAAAACATCCCTCCTTAGAGCTGTGGTTGAAAATCGATGCCAGTCGCAGGCAAAACGATCCACGTAAGGTAACGATTATTAGTTACTGAGCATAGTGCGGCTTTGGAGTAAGACCTGCCTTATTATATATGATAAGAGAAGAGTAGTAGTGAAAAGATAGCGAACCTCTCAGCAGGCGAGTGTGGGGGTAAAGACCAGGTCAGTCTAAGGAGGGAAACTTCATCCATTTCCATTAAAGAAGAAAAGAACAAAAGATTATTAAAATAAAATGTGAAAAAAATCAAGTAAATTGTTATAATGTAAAATAAATTATAGAATATAAACTAGATATCTTTATAAAGTTTTTATTTCAGATATTTAAAGATTCAACAAACTGTGGGAGGAGAAAAATGAATTTAATAATAAAGGGTAAACAATTCGAAGTAACAGAATCTATTGACAATTATGTCAGAAAAAAAATGAATAAATTACAAAAATATTTTGATCAAATTTCTGAAGCAACTGCAACTGTAAGTGCAGAGAAAAATAGACATATATTTGAGGTGACCCTTCGAGCAAAAAGAGCGATAATTAGGGTGGAAGAAGAGAGTGATAATATTTATAATTCCATTGACCGGGCAGTTGATAAATTAGAAAGGCAGATTATAAAATATAAAGAAAAACTATATTATAAATATGCTACTGAACAAAATAGGGAAAAAGAACCTTTAACAATAGAAAAAATTGAATTTGATACTATTGCCGAGCAGGACAGAAGAATAGTTAAAACTAAAAAATTTGTAATGAAACCAATGTCTCCGGAGGAAGCTAGTTTACAGATGGATCTATTAGGGCATAGCTTTTATGTATTTAATAATGAAGACACTGCTCAAGTTAATGTTATATATAAGAGGAAGGACGGCAATTTTGGGCTAATAGAACCTGAGGTTTAAAAAAGAAAGGGAATATAATGAGTAATATTTCTACAAATGATTTTCGTAATTTTATAATTTCGCCTCAGTTTTCTTCTAGAATAAAAGATATTGAAAAATCTATTAATACTTTGAACGGGGTACTATTTTCAAAAATAAGCTTGGACGATAATAAAGAAATTAAAGAAATACATATTATTGCTAATGATACCTGTAGTCCAAAAAAAATAACACGCGATGTGGAATCTCTATTAATGGCAAAGTATAATGTAGCAATTGATTATCGAAAAATTAGTATTGCTCAGGTAATGGATAAAAAGGATCATTCAAATAGGCTAAAGTTTACTGATTTATTGATTACTTCTGAGGGTGATAATTTACAGGTAATAATTAAATTAGAAAATAATAATAGAATATTTGAAGGAAAGATTAACTGTGTAAATTGGGAAAGAAATAGAGAATATATTGTAACAAAAGCAACTCTTGAAGCAATAACCTCTTTTCTGAATGGAAAAGTATTCTTTCAAGTCGAAGAAATAAAAAAGGTTTATTTAGACGATAGGGAGGTAGTACTGATTTCAATTAATTTAATCAATGCTCAGGGAAAGGAGAGTTTAGTTGGAGCCGCTCTGGTTAAAGATGACCCTCACCGATCTTTGGTTAAAGCAATTTTACATGCGGTTAATAGAAGAATACTTATAAAATAATGATGATTATATTTACAATAGATAGGAAAACCGATAGGTCGGTGATCTTTAGATAAAGCCATTAATGAGAGGATAATAAGTAGCAATATCGTTCTTTAAGCGAGCGAAGCGAAGCGGTTTTTGCTTGTTCTGCTAGAACAAAGAAAAACCGTGGAGGTGCGACATGAAAATTAATAAAGCCAAACTAATTAGCTTTTTAATCAGTGTCATGGCCTTGCTGCTAGCCGGTGGCGCCAAGTTTAAATGGTAAATAACTAAGGGTCACCGACCTATTATCATCCTGCAAAATGGAGTATAAAAATTGAACCAAAGACTGAAAATATTCATTTCATTAGTTACACTATCAGCAATTATTCTTTTTATAAAATTATTACCTACATTACCAACTATTCCAGAGATAGGAGTCCCTCTATTATTTTTTACCACAATTGCTATATTAGCAGAATACCTCTCTGTCCTTTTACCAGCTGGAGGAAAAATCACAGTTGCTTTTCCAATAAGTTTTTTAGTAATTATTGTTTATGGTCCTGCTACAGCGATACTTTTGGAAATTTTCAGCGTTATCTGGGAAATATTGGTGAAAAAAGAGAGTTGGTATAAAACAATTTTTAATGCTTCTCAATATTCATTATCATCAGGATTAGCCGGATTGACATATATGTATGCTGGAGGAATAATTGGAAAGATAAATTTTGTAAATTATCTAGTCCCGGCAATGTTCTGTGCCTTAGTGTATTGCCTCATTAATTCTATTTTAGTTGCTACTGTTATATCACTAGATTCGGGAATGAGCCTCAGTAAAGTATACCGTATTAACATTAAAGAAGTTCTTCCCAGCTATCTGGCTGAGACTCCGCTAGGTTTTATAATGGCAGTTATTTATGTTCATATTGGCATTATCGGTATCCTTTTATTCTTCTTCCCTCTTTTACTTGCTAGAAGGTCATTTGAACTTTATACCAGAATGCGTAAAATGTACTTAGATACTATTCGTACATTGGCTGCCACTATAGATGCGAAAGACCCTTATACGCATGGTCATTCGGAAAGAGTTTCCAGAATGGCAGTCCAGATGGCTAAAAAGTTAGATTTCAGTGAACAGTAAATTGAATATCTGGAATATGCTGCTGTTCTCCATGATATTGGTAAGATTGGGATAGAGGATAATATACTTGGGAAAAAGGAAAAATTAACTGATCAAGAGTATGAAAAAATTAAAGAGCATCCGATTATTGGTGCCAATATTATTCAATCAATAGAATTTTTACAAAAATGTTCTAAAGCAGTTTTATACCATCATGAACGTTTTGATGGATTTGGATATCCTCATGGTCTTAAGGGCGAAGAAATTCCTAAAGCAGCAAGATTATTAGCAGTCGTAGATGCCTATGATGCAATGAATTCTAACCGTCCTTATCGAAAAAGATTGTCTCAAAGAGATATTTTAGAAGAACTGAATAATGAATCCGGAAAACAGTTTGACCCTGTAATGGTAAAAATATTTATCTCATTGTTAAAAGAAGAGAAGGTGATTTAATGTTATATATAATTGTAATTATTATAAGCATTATAATCGGTCTTTTACGTGGTGGAGAAATAGAAGAGCTTGCAAATATTTCTATAAAAGGGGTTACATTTTTCGCTATTGCTCTTTTTTTAAGGGTATCGGCCTGGGGAGTTAGTTTTTTGGGTATTGGTAATATGGAAAAATTTAATTCTTTTTTAATAATTATTTCATATGTTCTTTTAATATATGTATCTATGCAAAATATTAAAATGCCAGGTTTTAAGTATATCAACCTGGGAATATTGCTTAACGCTTTTGTCATTTTTCTTAATGGTGGTAAAATGCCTGTTTTGATTGGGAAAGAAGTAATGAATAATGCTAATATGGCTAATATTTTTCATGAAGAATCTATAGTGCATTCGCTTATGAATAGTGATACGATGTTTGCATTTTTGGGTGATGTTATTTCCATGCCAAAGCCATTTCCAGATAATTCTATTATAAGCGTAGGGGATATATTAATATTAACTGGAATATTTATTTTAATCCAGAAAATAATGACAAGAGAAGTAAGATCGATTCATAAAGATGAAATTATTGAATAAAAAGAGAGGTTATTCCCACGATGATTAAGCTAGTTAGTAGATTATTTGGGGATTCAAATACCAGAGAATTAAATAGGTTAAAACCTTTAATTGAAAAAATAAATCAACTGAATTTAGAGATAAAAAATCTTAATGATGGTGAGTTAAAAAGAAAAACTGAAATTTTCAGAGAGAAAATAAGTGAAGGAATTTCTTCGGTAGAAGAAATATTGCCAGAAGCTTTTGCTGTTGTCAGAGAAGCTGCCCATAGAACTATTGGTATGAGACATTTTGATGTTCAATTAATTGGTGGCATAGTCATGCATCAAGGCAAAATAGCTGAAATGGCCACCGGTGAAGGTAAAACTCTAGTTGCCACTCTGCCTGCCTATCTAAATGCTTTGACTGGAAAGAGTGTACATATTGTAACTGTTAATGATTATTTAGCAAAAAGAGACCGTTTCTGGATGGGACCAGTCTACGAGTATTTGGGATTAAAAGTAGGATTAATACAACATGATATGAATGCAACTCAAAGAAAAGAGGCTTATAAATCAGACATAGTTTATGGAACTAATAATGAACTTGGATTTGATTATTTGAGAGATAACATGATTATCAATCCTGAAGATATTGTACAGCATGAACATGAGTATGCCATTATAGATGAAGTGGATAGTATTTTGATAGATGAGGCAAGAACACCGCTTATAATATCAGGACCTACTGAAGAATCTACCAGCAAATATTTTCAGATTGATAAATTAATTTATCAATTGAAAGATGAGAAGGATTACAAAATTAATGAAAAAGAAAAAACTGCCTATCTAACGGAAGAAGGCGTGGCACGGATGGAAAGATTGCTTGGAGTTGACAATCTATACGCACAGAAAAATGTCGATTTGCAGCATCATATTAATCAAGCTCTCAAAGCACACAGGCTATTTAAAAGGGATGTAGATTATGTGGTAAAAAATGGAGAGGTAATTATAGTTGATGAATTTACCGGTCGGCTCATGTTTGGTAGAAGATATAGCGATGGCTTGCATCAAGCAATTGAGGCCAAAGAAAATGTATCAATTGCCAGAGAAAGCCAAACCCTAGCCACCATAACTTTTCAAAATTATTTTCGTCTTTATCGGAAGCTTGCAGGAATGACAGGGACTGCAAAAACTGAAGAAAATGAATTTATTGAAATATATAATTTGCCAGTAGTGGTTATTCCTCCGAATAAGGATTTGATCAGACATAGTTATCCTGATGTTATTTATAAGACTGAAAGAGAGAAAGAAAAAGCAGTCTTAAATGAAATAAAGGAATTGCATAAACAGGGAAGGCCTGTATTGGTAGGTACAGTATCAATTGAGAAATCAGAAAAGTTAAGTAAATTACTTAAAAAGGATAATATAGAACATAATGTATTAAATGCGAAAAACCATGAAAGAGAAGCGGAAATAGTTGCCGAAGCAGGTCAAAGAGGGAAGGTGACGATTTCTACAAATATGGCGGGAAGAGGCACAGATATAGTTCTTGGAAAAGGTGTTTCCAGTTTGGGAGGATTGCATGTTATTGGAACGGAGAGACATGAAAGTAGGCGAATTGATAATCAATTACGTGGAAGATCTGGCAGACAGGGAGATCCTGGTTCTTCACGCTTTTTTTTGTCCCTAGAGGATGACCTCTTACGTTTATTTGGCTCAGATCGTATTGCCGGTTTTATGGAAAAATTAGGAGTTGAAGAAGGCACTCCAATAGAACATAATTTTATTACTCGTTCAATTGAAGGGGCCCAAAAAAGAGTAGAGGGAAGGCATTTTGAGATAAGAAAACAATTACTGGAGTTTGATAATGAAATGGAATTCCAGAGAAAAATAATATATGAACAGAGAAAAACCGTTTTATTCAGCGATGACCTTAAAAGTGTAATAACAGGAATGGTTGAAGATACTGTAGCAAGCATGGTGCAGCGATATACTAGTAAAGATACCTACCCTGAAGAGTGGAATCTTTCTGCTCTAAAAGAAAATTATTTTGAGACATTCGGTATTGAAATATTTTTTAATAGTGATATTACTTCTCTTAAAGTTACAAATTTAAATGAAGAATTGTTAGAAAAAGCATATGAAAGATACAAGAAAAAAGAAGAAGAATTGAGCCCTCTATTAATGAGGCAGATAGAAAAAATGATTTTGCTCAGAATAGTTGATAGAGAATGGAAAGACCATCTTAAAAGATTGGATGATCTAAAACAGGGAATTGGCTTGAGAGCGTATGGGCAGAAAGACCCTCTCATTGAGTATCATTTTGAGGCACATAATATGTTCCAGAATATGATAGATAACATCAAAGAAGATAGCATTAAGTTTATTTACAGAGTGAAAATTCAGCCAAAGGAACAAAGTCATATTCGTAAAGAAGCAGAGGGAACAACAGAAAAAACAGTAGTTAAAGAAATAAAAGGTGACCAGATTATTTCTGCTGACACGCCTGTCGTTTCAAAAAAGAAGATAGGAAGAAATGATCCATGCCCCTGTGGAAGTGGTCAAAAATATAAATATTGCTGTGGAAAAGAAAATTAAAAGAATTAAGATTAGCAAAATAAAAATAAGTTTACGTTTAGTAATAATAATTTACAGGAGCAGGCAAACAAATGGTAGAATTTGACATTAATGAAATAAAATTGAAAATTAATGTGTTAAGACAAAAAATACGAGAATTAGGAGACTATCTTTGAGGTAAATAAAAAGAGGGATCAGATAAAAGATATTTCAAAAGAAATGCTTTCCCATTCTTTCTGGAAAGATCAAGAGAAATCGAATATGTTGATAATAGAGTTAAAAAACATCAAAAATATAGTAGAAGATTATCAAAAACTAACCAGGGGTATGGAAGAATTGGAAATTTTATTAGAACTGGGTAATGAAGAGAATGATAAGGATATTTGGGAAGATATACTATCTTACACCATCGACATGGAAAAGGAGTTAAATAAAGAAGAAAAAAAGAGGCTATTCTCAGGAGAATATGACAAGAATAATGCCATTGTAACTATACACTCTGGGGCTGGAGGTACAGAATCCCAGGATTGGGCAGACATGTTATTAAGAATGTACCTGAGATGGGCTGAAAAGAATGGCTTAAAAACTGAAATAATCGATTATATGCCAGGTGATGAAGCTGGAATAAAGAGTGTTACTTTTACAGTAAAAGGTACCAACTCTTTCGGTTTATTAAAATCAGAAAAAGGCGTGCATCGTTTGGTACGTATTTCGCCTTTTGATGCCAATAAACGAAGACATACTTCTTTTGCTTCAGTAGAAGTTATTCCAGAAATTGAGGATGATATAAAAATTGAAATAGCTGAATCTGACTTAAGAATAGATACATACCGCGCTACTGGAGCTGGCGGACAACATGTTAATACTACTGATTCAGCAGTTCGTATCACACATTTGCCTACAAACATTGTTGCACAATGTCAAAATGAGCGTTCTCAGTATAGTAACAAACTAACTGCTATGAGGATATTGAAAGCAAAATTATATGAGTATTATCAGAATAAAAAAGAACAAGATTTAGAAAAAATAAGTGGAGATAAGAAAGAAATTGCCTGGGGAAATCAAATCCGTTCATATGTTTTTCAGCCATACCAAATGGTTAAAGATCACAGGACCAAGGTTGAAAGTGGCAATATTCAACAGGTTATGGATGGAGAAATACAAATATTTATTGATGCCTATTTAGAACTATTGAATAGAAATGAGAACAAAAGGAGTACATAATATTTAGAAAAATAATTGCGGAGGTAAAATATGCTTAAAGATATGAAAATTAAAAATTTTATGGATTTACTTGCTTCAAAATCTCCTACTCCTGGTGGTGGTAGTGTAGCTGCAATGACTGGAGCTATGGGTGCAGCTTTGCTATCAATGGTTGGCAACCTTACAATTGGGAAAGACCAGTATCGTGATGTGGAAGATGAAATAAAAACAATTCTCAAAAAAAGTGAAAGCTTAAGATTTACCCTTGAAGAACTTATGGAAAAAGATGTAGAGGTCTTTAATCAATTTATGGCTGTTATGAAATTGCCAAAGTCAAATGAAGAAGAGAAGGAAGAGAGAAGTAAAAGAATACAGATTGCATTGATCGAAGCTGCAAATGTGCCAATGAAAGTTGCACAAGTCAGTAAAGATATTATTGGAATTTGTTTAGAAATTGCTAAGAAAGGGAACAAAAATGCAATTAGCGATGTTGGGGTTGGTGTTATTTTAGCAGAAGCAGCTTTTCGAAGTGCTATTATAAATGTAAAAATAAATTTGAATATGATTAAAGATGAGAAGATAAAAAAAGAATTAACTAAAAATATTAATCTCCTTACTGATTCAATTGAAGGTGAAAAAGACAAAGTACTAGAAATAGTTTTACAAAGGTTGTAAGTCATATTAGTTATTCAGTAATAAATTTCATTTTGAAAATGTGAATTGTATAATTAAAAAAGTTATAGAAACTGAATAATTATAAAAAACTTACTTATTTCATTATATTGAATTGTATTACTTTCAAGATGTGTTTACACATTACCGTTCTTTCCTATAGAAATAGGATACTGTCTATCCAGGTTCCGGTAAAGAGAGTTTACGCGTACCATCAAAGAATTTCTGATAGGGAATCTTTCCCTTCAGCCGGTAACCCTGATTCGTTCTTTTAAAATTGTAATAGTAGATAAACTTATCCAGATCATCCTGTAA
>JAXGTM010000068.1:0-11017 GCA_040774925.1 Atribacterota bacterium
TCCTTGTTCTTAAAATAACGGTACAAATTCCCGACAGTAATATTAGCTCTGCAGGCAATGTTACGCATAGTAGTTTTTTGGAATCCATTTATTTCAAATTCCTCTAATGCAACCCTGATTATATTATGTCTGACTTCTTCTTTTAAAATCTGCATAATAATGAACCTCAGTTCATTATTATATTAAAAATTTTACATATGTCAATAAAAAATATTAAAAAAATAATAGGAGAGAGGAGTATATTAAAATCTGTTCAATCTTATTAAACTATTTTGTACAAATATTTTAAGAAGAAGATAATATATCTTATATACTTCATATTAAAATTTTGGTAAAAAAAAATTATTGGAACAGATTTTTATCTGCTTTGTATGTACCGATAATCTTTATAAAAGTGGTATGTTTTTCTAATTCTGTCAGGGTTTCTTCGGTAACTTTTTCTTGAAGACCTTTTTCAAAATCCATGTAAAACACATATTCCCAGGGTTTTTTCTTGCTGGGTCTTGATTCTAATCTGGTAAGATTAATTTCTCTAAGAGCAAACTCTTTTAAGCATTTATAGATTGCGCCCGGCACACTAACTACTGAAAAAATAATAGAACTCTTGTTGTTCAGTTCTGAATAGCATTTTTGAGGTGAAAATATTAAAAATCGGGTATAATTAATTGAATTATCTTCGATTCCTCTTTCAATAATCTGCATCCCATAATATTCGGCAGCTCTGCTACTTGCAATGCCTGCAGCATCAGAGTCTGCTTCTTCTTTTATCTGTTTAACGCTGCCAGCCGTGTTGTAAACGGGAATAATCTCGCAATCTGGAAAATTATCTGACAAGTATCTTTCACACTGGGCAAGAGCCTGAGGATGTGAATAGATCTTTTTAATTTGCTCTTTTTTAGTGCCATGATGGGCGATAAGGCAATGTTCAATTTTTAAAACGAGTTCACCTATTGCAAACAAATTTTCATTCAACAGGAGATCGTGTACATTATTAATGCCGCCAGTATGTGAATTTTCAATAGGTAAAACAGCAAAATCAGCTCTTTTTAATCTAACCATTTCAGCGATCTGTTCAAAACTTTTGCAGGATAGAGTATCTATATCTGAATTAAAATACTGTTGTGCTGCCATTTCACTAAAGGAACCAATTTCCCCTAATAAAGCTACTACAGGCTTGCAATTAGTCGAGTTCATCTTTCATTACTCCTTCCGATATCTATTTAGAAAATTATTTAATAAATCCTTTTTTGCTTCCAACATCTTTTCTTTAAAGAATTTGGCTGTCCGAAAGTCTTCTTCCAGTAAATCAGGGTTATCAGTAATTTTTTTTCTAGCAGCAGCAAGTAGCTTTTCTAGTTTTAGCAGGAAGTCGGTGATATTTGTACTGTTTGTTTCAAAAATATCTTTCCAGATACTAAAAGGACTGGTAGCGACTCTTGTCATTTCCTGAAAATAATTTCCTCCAATTTTTAAATAATCCTCTTTGTTTTTTTCTGCTGACCATGAACCGAACATATTTGTCATAATTACCGCAATCAGGTGGGGCAGGTGACTTATTAAGGCCAATAATTCATCATGCTCCTTAATACCAATATCCATTTCTATAGCACAAATAGAATTAATTAAAGTTGATAACTTTAATTTAGCAGAAGGGCTATTTCTCTTTTTTGGAATTAACAGATAAGGTTTATTTTTAAATAGGTCAGGATTGGCAGATGTTATACCTTCTTTTTCTGAACCGGCAATAGGGTGTCCACCAATAAAATCGAACTCATCGGTAAAAACCTTTTCTGCTTCTTTCATGATTTCAGTTTTGGTACTTCCAGTATCAGTAATTAAACATCCTTTTTTAAGATATGGTTTGATTTCTGATAACATTTTTAAAATTACCTGAACAGGGGTTGCAATAACTATTATATCACTGTCCTTAACACCTTTTTGCAGAACCGTAGTCCCCCTATCAATTGCTCCACAGGAGATTGCCTTTTCAATAACTGATTCTTTATCAACTCCCACAATCTCTAAATGTGGACTATTTAATTTTAAAGATTGACCAAGTGAGCCGCCAATTAATCCCAGTCCAATGATAGTAATCCTTCTATATTTAAAATCATTTTCACCGTCCATTTGTCTGCCTCATTTTAAAAGAATAATTTATTAAAAAATTTTTAAAATTTAAGAAATTAATAGAGCACAAATTACTGAAAATAGATAGACTGTTATGTCAATAGAATAACTTGATTATCCTGTTGAGACCATTGCTCATTGCTAGTTTTCTTTATTTGTTAATAAATCTTTCAATAAATAAATAGCCAAAATATAACTCTTATAACCGAATCCGGCAATCTGTCCTTTGCACGCAGCGGAGGTAACCGATCTATTTCTGAAATCTTCTCTGGAAGAGATATTAGAAAGATGTACTTCAATTATTGGAACCGAACAGTCTCTTAAGGCATCGGCAATTGCATAGCTATAATGAGAATATGCACCAGGATTTATGATTATTCCATCAGTACTGACAGAATAATCTTGAATAAAATCGATCAAATCTCCCTCTGAATTAGATTGCGTAATTGCCAGTTCTATATTTTCTTTTCGGGCAAAGGATTTTATTTTTAGATTAATCTCTTCATAGGTCAAACTGCCATAAATATTTTCATCTCTCCGGCCCAGCATATTTAAATTTGGTCCATTTATAATTCCAATTTTTATCATAGACATTCCTCCTATTCATTTTCCATAATAAAATCTTTCAGGGACTGTATTATCTCTTCTTTTCCAATGCCGCTGTATGATGATACTTTTCCTAACTTTTCCGGTAAAATAAATACAATTTTCCCATTCTTATTCTTTTTATCAAGAGTTAAAATATTCAAGAATTTATCAAAATAGGTATCTGAACATTCCTTTAAACAATTATTTTCTCTGTTTAAGAGGAATAGAGAAGAATAAGGTTCGCTATGGAAATAATCAGATATAAATGAAAGTATCTGTCTGATTTGCTTATGAAATCCTTCTGAACATATCTTTTTATTAAAGGCTAATCTTGTTTCGATTAAAATACCAAGAGCCACGGTTTCACCATGCGTTAAATTACTATAATTATCAATTGTTTCTAACACATGGCCTATTGTATGTCCCAGATTTAAAAGGTTTCTTTCATTTTTTTCCCATGGGTCCCGTAAAATGATATCAATTTTTTCTTGTGCTGCCTGTCTTACCATTACATCTAAAGATTTCTGATCTTTTTGTAAAACTTTTCCTATATTATTTTTGATCCAGTTAAAAAAATCAGGATTACTAATAATAGCAATCTTTATTGCTTCTACCAGCCCATTTTTAATCTCACGTTCAGGCAGACTTTGTAAAACATTAAAATCTATTAAAATTGATGAGGGCGGATAAAAACCTCCAATGATGTTTTTAGCTTCAGGATGGTTAATAGCTACTTTTCCACCGATACTACTGTCAATCTGTGCTAAAAGGGTTGTGGGAATATGGATCAAAGGAATACCTCTCATAAAGGTTGCTGCTATAAAACCACCCAGGTCCCCAATTACACCTCCACCAAGGGTAATTAGAGTAGTAGAGCGGTCAGCCTTACAGTCTAATAATTTATCATAGATTTTTTGGGCTGTTGAAAGATCTTTTGATTTTTCCCCATTTGCTACCACTATAAGATTAACTCTAACACTATTACGTTCTAAATCAGAGATTAATCTATCCCCATAGAGTCTTTTTAATAAATGATTTGTGAGGATAACAACCTTCGGCTCTATTAAAACTGGTAAGAGATGTGCTTCGACATCTGAAATTATTCCTCTGCCGAAAATGATATTACAGGGATATTTGCGTTCCAGCAGCATTTCAATATTATTCATTATTTATTTCCTTTTTATATAATTCAATTATTCTAGATACTACATCTTCTGCTGTAAGGTTAGAAGTATCTATTATTAGTTTAAAACGATTATACTTTTCTTCTCTTTGTTCAAGCAAAAATGATATTTTTTCTAATTTATTTACTCCTGAAAGTAATGGTCGAGTATCGGGCTCATCTTTCAATCTATTTAAAATTATTTCCGGCTTTGCCTGGAGTAAAAATATTATTCCACATCTTGTAGCCAGCTGATAATTATCCTCAATAAGAAGTGTACCTCCACCGGTTGCTATTACAGTATTTTGATTTAAACAGATCTCCTTCATGAGATTATTCTCTAAATTACGAAAATATTTTTCTCCATATTGAGAAAAAATATCATTAATAGACATTTTTTCACGTGATTCAATCAGTTTATCTGTATCTAAAAATGATCTATCCGTAATTTTAGCCAGAAGTTTACCAACGGTACTTTTACCTGTTCCCATAAAACCGGTTATAAAAATATTCTTTGTCAACAATTTTTTATCCTCAACAGGTAATTGCTAAAATTATCTTTCATTTCTATTAAAGAGTCACCAGAAAATTTTTCGATGAAGGCAGAAGCTATTTCCCAAATAACTACAGCTTCTCCAACAACACTGGCGGCGGGAACAACGCAGCAGTCTGACCGCTGATAATTGGCAAGTGATTCAGATTTATTATTCAGATTAACAGATGGAAGGGGATTTGAAAGTGTTGGAATAGGTTTTAAGTAAGCACGTAAAACTATTTCCTCGCCATTAGTAATGCCTCCCTCAATACCTCCAGCCCAATTTTGTTTTCGATAGAAATTTGCTTTATTACTATTTTTTAAAGCTGCATCTTTTCGATAATAGATGGCATCATGTGCATGAGAACCTCTGCTATGGGAACTTCTTATACCTTTACCTATTTCGACTGCTTTGATACCAGGTATACTCATTACAGCTCCGGCAATTCTAGTATCCATCCTTCTATCCCAGAAGACATGGCTGCCTAAACCGGGAGGAATATTGTCTACCACTATTTCGAAGACTCCACCAAGTGTATCTCCGTCGCTCTTAGCTTTATCAATTTCCTGACACATTCTGTTTGATGTTAGCTCATCCAGGCAGAAAACTTTTGACCTATCAATCCTTCTATTGATATCAGTCTCCTGTTTCTTTATTAGTTCAATAGTTTCTTCTTCAACTGAAATTGAACCTATAGATATTACGTGGCTATAAGAATTGATGGAAAATAAATTCAATAATTGTTTTGCTAAAGAACCAAGAGCAACTCTCATTGCAGTTTTCCGGGCACTGGCTCTTTCTAAAATCGGGCTATAATTATCAAAGCCATATTTCAATACACCAGCTAAATCGGCATGTCCTGGTCTCGGAATGGAAAAGCGGTCATTTTTAGATAAATCTTCTAATGCTTTATTATTCCAGTCTTTATTGTTTATCAGTAACCCGATTGGGCTACCTATAGTGTAGCCGTAGATAATGCCTGATAATATTTCAATATGGTCTTGCTCAATATTCATTCTGAGCCCACGGCCATATCCGCTTTGTCTGCGTTTTAAATCATAGTTTATTGATTCTAAATCTATAGGTATTCCACTGGGAAAGCCTTCGATGATTCCCAGCAGGCATCTTCCATGAGATTCACCTGCATCAAGAAAACGTAACATTTACAGCACCTCAAATGTAAAATATTTTTAAATACTTTTTAAAATTTTATCAATAATTAATTCATCTGGCTCTATTCCTGTCCAGAGAAAAAAACTTTTTGCAGCCTGATATACCAGCATCTTTTTACCATTTAAAAATGCATTCCCATTCTCCTCAGCCTTTTCAAGGAATGGTGTCTTATCAGGGGAATAGATAAGGTCATAAAATATTGCCCTGGAAGGATACTCAATAAAGTGTGGGAGAGGATTAATATCTGGATGATACCAGCTTCCCAATGGAGTAGTATTTACTATGAGATCTGAACTGTTTATTATCTCCTGCAGGTACTTATCTTGAAAAGATAATATCTTTATCTGGCATTGAGGAAAAAAGTTGATAAAATCTTTTTTAAGTTTTTCGGCATGGTCATAACTTCGGTTAAAGATAGAAATTTCAGAACATCCACCATTAATTAGTGCATAGATTATAGCTCTGGCAGCACCGCCAGCACCTAAGACAAAGATTTTCTTTTCTCTAAAATCAAAATCCAGATAATCTTTTAATGGTTTTTGAAATCCGAACCAATCAGTATTGTAACCAAAAAGGCGGTCATTTTTGTTAAAAATAGTATTGAGTGCTCCAATTTTAATTACAGATTCATCCACTTCGTCCATTAGGCTGACGGCTTTTTCCTTAAATGGATTGGTGATGTTCATTCCTTTTATTTTCAAAACTCTTATTGCTTTGATGGCATCAACTAATTCAGTATTAGATATTTGAAAGGGTATATAAATATATTTTAGCCCATAATAATCGATAAAGAAGTTTTGAATTAATGGCGAGATACTCTTTTCAATATGTTCACCAAGTAATCCTGTTATTTTAATACCACTATTCATAAATATGAACTCCTGAAAAATTATTATTCAAATAAATTAAAAAATGTGTTTAAAAATTCAGGGTAAGAAATATTGATACACTCTTTCTGTTTAATCACTGTTTTACCCATAGCATAAGAGGCGGCAACTGCCAGAGACATAGCTATTCGATGGTCATAATGGCTGTCCAGTATACTTCCTTTTAAAGAGGTAGGGCCTATAATTTCAAAACCGTCATCTCTTTCTATAATGTTGGCGCCCATTAGCGAAAGTTCTTTTACGATGGTCTTTATCCTATCAGTCTCTTTAACCCGTAACTCCTGAGCATCTTTAACCACTGTTTTACCTTTTGCCTGTGTTGCAATAACTGCTAATAGTGGTAATTCATCAATTATATTAGGGATGATACTCTTATCGATCGATAAACCCTTTAAAAAAGAACCACTAATTCTTATATCTGCTCTGGGTTCATTGGAAATATTTTGTTCATTTAATAATTCGATCTTAGCCCCCATCTCTTTCAATACATCGATAAAGCCAGTACGCGTAGGATTAATACCAACATTTTTAATACATATTTCAGAACTTACCCTTGCACATACCAGGGCTAAAAAATAAGCAGCAGAGGAAATATCTCCTGGTACATCTATATGTGTTCCATGTAAGACCTTTCCCGGTTTTAAAACTATATTATATTTGTAAGGTGTCTTAATATCAGCTTTCATAAATGAGAGCATACGTTCGGTATGGTCTCTGGTGGTCTCAGGTTCACGAATAAACGTGTCGCTATCAGCATAAAGTCCTGCTAAGAGTATTGCTGATTTGACCTGTGCACTGGCAACAGGTAAAGTATAGCTAATTCCTTTTAATTGTCTTCCTCCAATTTCCAATGGTGCAAATTCACTAATAAATATACCCTCAATCTGTGCTCCCATTAAGGAGAGGGGTTCAATAATTCTCTTCATAGGCCTTTTCCTTAAAGATTCGTCACCATCTATTATGCTATTGAAGTTTTGCCCGCACATTACTCCTGCCAGTAATCTTAGAGTTGTACCAGAATTTCCTGCATACAGTTTATGTTCTGGAGCTTTTAGACCTTTCAATCCTTTTCCGTTAATCTTCAAAAGGTTGCTCTCTGTTTTTTCTATCTCTATACCTAAGGATTGCATACACATAATGGTATTATTACAATCTGAACTATCAAGGAAATTCTTTATTTCGGTGGTACCCTCAGCAATAGAACCTAGAATAATCCCCCTATGTGTAATAGATTTATCACCTGGCACTATAACTGTTTTTTGAATTATTCTCTCTTTAATATTGTCAATATCTATTATTGCATCCAATGGGATTATTCCTTTCTGTTTGGCTGATTATTATCAACGACTCTCCCTACTGCTCTGGCAACAGATTCTATCTCGAACATTAATTTTTTGAAATGATTAAAATCGATCGTTTGTGCCCCATCACTGACTGATTCTTTAGGCCTGGGATGTACCTCAATGATTAGTCCATCAGCACCCGCTGCTATCGCTGCCTTAGACATAGGGGTAATTAACTCTCTTCTGCCGGTACCATGGCTGGGGTCTACTATTACAGGTAGGTGGCTTAAATCTTTAATTACTGGAATTGCACTCAAATCCAGAGTATTTCGAGTGTAATTCTCAAAAGTACGAATGCCTCTCTCGCATAAAATGACCTGGCTGTTTCCTTCAGAGAGAATGTATTCAGCTGAGAACAATAATTCTTCAATTGTTGCAGACAGTCCTCTCTTAAGGAGCACAGGTTTATCTGTTTTCCCTAATTCCTTTAATAATATAAAATTCTGCATATTACGTGCCCCAATCTGAAAGATATCAGTATATTGACCAACCAATTCAATATGATTTGCTGACATTACCTCTGTAACTATCAATAATCCTGTCTCTTCTCTGGCTCGTGCCAACAATTTTAACCCTTTCTCTTCCATCCCCTGGAAACTATAAGGGGAAGACCTTGGTTTAAAGGCACCACCTCTTAAAATAGTTGCCCCGGCTTCTTTAACTGCAATAGCTGTTTGAAAAAGCTGCTTTTCATTTTCTACCGCGCAAGGCCCGGCCATTACTACTATCTCTTCCCCACCGATAACTACATCCTGAATTTTTATTTTTGTGGGAGTATTTTTAAATTCTTTGCTGGCCAATTTATAGGGTTTTTCAATTGGAATAATTTCTTCTACTCCATTAAAGGCATAGAAGGGGATGGTTGATAAATTTTTAGTATCGCCTATTACTCCTAAAACAATTTTTCTTTCGCCCCTGATAGGGTGAACTTGAAAACCCATTTCATTCAATTTTTTTATTACTCTTTGCAGATTTGGCTCACTCGTTTTACCATTCATTACTATAATCATTTGAATACCTCTCCTTAATAAATAAAATCTATTGTTTTAAATCTTTTCTCAGAATTTCTGCACCTTTAAGATAACAATGAACAATATCTTCCTGCTCCTTTTGACAATTTATCTGGACTAATATGCGTATACATTTTGGCAAGCTCCTCGGTACCGCAATTTCCTGCATATCAAAAAGGGGAACCAGATTCCAGCCAAGTTGACGGGCGGCTGCTGCCGGGAATGCAGCATCTAAATCTGTTGTCATACTAAAAAAAATACTTACAATATCCTTTGTGTTAAAATTATTCTTTCTTTGCAAAGTAAGCAACAGTTCTTTAGTGCCATTAAGAATTGATTCCTTATCATTCTGTTCAACTGTAATAGCTCCTCTTATTCCTCTTACCAACATTGAACCTCCCCATTCTCAAATTTTATATTTTGTTGAAAATAAAAAAGGGCTGTAGGTAGATAAAAACCTACAGCCCTTTATATGTTATACATACAAAAATACCATAGGCATCCACGATGTTTATGCCTATGGTATCCTTTTTAACGATTACTTTTCGATACTAAAGCATAAACATCGCCACTAAAATAGAAAAAGTAAAAGCTAAAAAAGTTATGATTATTCTGGCTTTGTATGCTCAGCATCTTAAAAAATTCCTTTTTTATTAGTTTATTAAAGGAAATCTATCATAAATAAGATTCACTGTCAATAGAAATAATATCCTTTTTTAAAAATATGTAATTAAAAATCTTATTGTTATTATAGTAATTAAATCTCTTAAAAATATTCATACCAAGATAAAAAATTAAACAAGAATAAAAAATGTATAAAAATATTTTTTCAGAGAGTTGATAATCCCATTTGTATTTAAAAAAACCCGATACACTCATGTCTTGTAGTAACCAGGTATATTATTCAACAGGATTTATGACTTCTACAGCTAAATCACTATTATTCATTTTCCACTCCATATGTTCATTATATATCTGGCCCTTAATCAGATAAAATAAAAATATGGCCAACAACAAGATTGTGATATTTGAAATGGGATTAGCATAAAGGAAACCTGAAAATCCAAAATATTTATCCAGAATAAGGATTGTTGGAATATAAATTAAATCCCTGGCTAAGGCTAAAATCAAAGCAGGTTTCCCTTTACCCAAAGCCTGGAAGGTTACTCTTATTAAGAATTGAATGCCAGCAAATGGCAGGGCAATAATCATTACTCTCATTATCTGAATACCATAGGCAATTACCTGCTCATTGTTAATAAAGAGCTGAATCATCTTTCCTGCAAATAGAAAGAAGAATACAACAAAGAAAACAGAAATCACGGTTGCTAGAATAATTGAAGTTTTAATAATTTGATTCATTCTGTCAATCTTACGGGCTCCATAGCTGTATCCAATCAGTGGCTGAGTTCCTTCGCACAAACCTATCAAGGTCATTATACACATAGAGAATATCCGATTATCGATACCAAAAGCAGCAACAATTAGGTCATTATAAGTTGCAGCCATATAATTTCCCATTGTTTGAGAAATACTTATAGTTAATTGGTGCACTGATGCCGGGACACCAACTCTAAAGATCTCTGAAAAAATCTCCTTTTTAAAAGTCAAGTATTTCCAATGAATAGAGATCATACTACGTTTTCTTAAATAGAAATTAAAATAGTATAATAAAGCAATGGCTTGTCCTATTAGAGTGGCAATAGCAGCTCCTATTACCCCATACCCTAATACCAGTATAAAAATTGGATCTAAGACAATATTTATTCCAGTTCCAATGAACATACCATACATAGATACTTTAGCAGCCCCTTCTGACCTGAGGAGTTGAGTTACCATGAAATTAAGCATCATGATTAAGCTTCCAGAAAAAATTATTGACAGATATTGATTGGCATATCCATGAGTTTCTGAAGTTACACCAATCAGATGTAAAATTGGTGATATAAAAATCAAGCTTGATATAGTTACAGCAATAGCGGCTATAATACAGGCATAGAATGCGGTAGAGCTCGCTTTTTTAGCCATGAGATAATCCCTCTTCCCTAACAGGCGAGAAATGTAAGAAGCTGCGCCAAATCCGAAAACTCCGCTAAAAGCTATCAAAATCATGAATATTGGGTAAGCAACAGATACGGCAGCAACTTGAAAGGGGTCATTTAACTTTCCTACAAAAAAAGTATCAGTGAGA
>JAXGTM010000069.1:0-10943 GCA_040774925.1 Atribacterota bacterium
ATCAATCCCTGCCCTAACCGCTCCTTTAGCTAATTGTATTTCTCTAAGGTCTTTTTGTGATAAATAAATCGGTTTTCCAGTAGCAGATTCTTTTGCTGAAACAATCAAGAATCTATTTCCATCATTACCCTGAATAATTCTCTCTCTTATTGAAGGAGAGATATTATCCGGACATTCCTCCCTGCCTACCAATCTCCCATCTGGTTTAATCAGCTGTACCTTTAATAAACCAGATATTAAATCAATAATACCTGAACCGCAGATTCCCTCAGCTTTAACATTATCTATTACCCTATATTTCACTCCTTCTGCAGAAATCTCTACCTTATCGATTGCCCCAACAGTTGCTCTCATTCCTGAACTAATTTTTGCCCCTTCAAAAGCAGGCCCTGCTGCCGTTGAACAGGCTAGCATTTTGCCATCACTATAAAGCACTATTTCACCATTTGTCCCCAGATCAACGAGTAGGATATTACCTGTTTTTTCCCAGATGGCAACATCGATAAGGTCTGCAATTATATCTCCTCCAACATATGCTGAAACATTCGGAGCACAATATAATTTAGCATGAGGAATAAGACAAAATTTTTCTAAATCACCAGCATTTTGAAAAATGCTTTCAGTAATAACCGGAATAAAAGGTGAAGAACCTAAATTGTCTGTGGGCAATAACCACAGGAAATGATGCATAGTAGTATTACCTACAATAGCTGCCAGATAAATCCTGGATGTATTAACACATGATTTAGATGACAACAGTTTAGTTAATTTATTTATAGAGTCAACTAATTCCTGTTGCATCTCATATCTATTAGCTATACTCTTTTTTGCATAGTCGATGCGTGAAATAACATCATAACCTCGAATAGACTGTGGATTATTACATGCTTCAGAAGCAATATCCTTATAAGTATGAAGATCAACCAGATAGCCAGCTAAAGTAGTTGTTCCAATATCAAAGACAACTCCATACATTTCCCCCCTGGTGTCTCCGCCTTCAATTGCTAAAACAGAATCTTTATGAATTGCCATAGTGATGGAATAATTGTTTTCTTTTAATAATTCAGGTATATTGCGTAACAAGTGAGGAGAAATATTCCAACTTTCACCAGTAAATCCAGTAGAACGATTTAATTCATCTTTAACTCTGGCCCAATCTGAACGCTGGTCTTCTAATGTTGGCGGATCGATATTTAGATAATATTTCTTTATTGAGGAAGATTCAGTTCTGAAATTATCATCGAGTAATCCAGTTTTTAATTTCTCAACATTGCTGAAGTCTTTCTTTTTTATTGAAGCTGATGCTGGAATAATAATAGTACTATCTTCATGCAAAATGTATTGGCAGGCTAGCCTGAATCCATCTTTTATTTCTTCTGCGCTAAGCCATTTTTTTTCATTAGAATTGGGCAAATTATTATTAATATTATTAATCTGAGAAGAGATTAAAACTTTACATTTACCGCAATTACCATTACCCCCACAGGGAGTTGTTATCTCTATTCCTGCCTGTTTTAGTACATTTAATAAAAGTGAGCCGGCAGGTACCTTTATCTTTTTATTTACTGGATTGATGATTATTTCGATCATATGTATAGATATGCTCTATATTCGCTAACATTATTTCCATAATATAATTTTATTTCTATCTGTTTTATTAAGTCCTTTTTACCTTTTCAGCAATTTGTTTAATATGCTCCGGAGTAGTTCCACAACAACCGCCAATAATGTTTATCTTTAGTTTTATAAATTTTTCAGTATACTCAGCCATCTCCTCTGGTGTTGCGGGGTATACAACTTTATTATTTTCAATATATGGAATCCCGGCATTAGGCTTAACTAATAATGGTGCATCAGTCATAGTCCTCATTCGTGAAATTATCTGATATAATATCTCGGGTCCACTACCACAATTAGCTCCTGCACCATCCGCACCCTCTTTAAACAATTCTTCTATCGCCTTCTCAGGGCTAATACCATATATTGTCTTAAGGCTTTCATCAAAAGTCATAGAGGCAAAGACCGGTAAATCACAAATATCTTTAACTACTTTCAGGGCGATTAATATTTCATTAATATCATAAAAAGTTTCCAATAAAATAAAATCTACACCTGATGAAACCAAAACTTCAATCTGTTCCTTATAACCCGTATAAGAATCTGCACTTTTAACAGGCCCATATGGTTCCAAAATTTCACCAGAAGGACCTACGGAACCAGCCACAAAAATCGGTACAAGATGAGTTTTTTCAAAATCATCGGCAACCTCTCTCGCCAATTCAGCTGCATGTTTATTAAAGTCTATTATTTTATCACCATAACCAAGTTTATGAAGCTTTATTCCATTTGCCCCAAAAGTATTCGTAAGAATAATATCTGCTCCTGCTTCCAGGTAGGAATAATGTATTTTTTTAACAATATCGGGATGAGTTATATTCCATTGTTCAGGAGCCTCTCCCGCTTTCAAACCATATTCTTGCAACATTGTTCCCATAGCCCCATCAATGACCATTATTCGATTACCCAGCAAATCTAATAAATCATTCTTTGCTCTAGTCTTCTTTTCTTCAGCCATGAATAAACCTCCTTATAATCATAAATATATTTTCTATTTGTGAATATTATATTTCAAATTTTTTATAATACTCTTTATATTAAATATTCTTAAAAGAATTAATCAGTTTTTCTTAGCAAGGATTTTAATTCCTTTAAAGTGAGACTATTTAAAAGATTTCCTCTTTCCAGCCAGCCTCTTCTGGCAATTGATACACCATAATACATATTACTTAATGATATTGTTTGGTGTGCATCAGAGCCTATCGATAACTTAACACCCTGTTCTTTGGCACTTTTAGTATAAATATCATTCAAATCCATTCTTTCTGGTGATGCATTAATCTCTAATGCAGTATCTGTTTTTACGGCATAATGAATAATTTCCTGTACATCCACATCATAAGCCTCCCTATAACCGATTACTCTACCAGTTGGATGTGCAATGATATCAACAAATGGATTCTGCATCGCTCTCATTATTCTCTCATTCAATCGCTCTTTATCTTGTTTTAAACCAGAATGTACTGCCGCAATGACTATATCCAACTTTTTTAATAACTCATCTGAAATATCAAGGGAGCCATCTGTTTTGATATCAACTTCTATACCTTTTAAAATAGTAATATCTTTGATATCTTTATTTATCCGGTCAATTTCTCTAATCTGCTCTAATAGTCTATCTTCATCCAATCCACGAGCAATATGAAGAGATTGCGAATGATCGGTTATGGCAATGTACTCATACCCTCTTTCCCGAGCAGCCTCTGCCATCTTTAATATAGTATTATCACCATCGCTGTAATTAGTATGTATATGGAGGTCTCCTTTAATATCTTCAACCTTCACCAGTTTTGGTAATTCATTCTTTAGTGCTGCTTCAAATTCACCACGGTCCTCTCTTAACTCTGGCAAAATATATGGAAGACCCAGTATTTTATAAATATCTTCCTCTTTAGTTGTCTTAATTTTTTTGTCATCTTTGACTTGAAAAACTCCATATTCATTAATTTTCAAACCCTGTCTTACTGCCATCTCTCTAAGACGAACATTATGTGAAACTGAGCCGGTAAAATATAATAGCGCAGCACCAAAACTATCGGGGGGTACTACCCTTAAATCTACTTGAATATCGTGTAGACTTAATATAGAAGATTTAGTCAATCCCTCTGCCAGAACTTCTTTTACCTGTGGAAAATGGATAAATTTCTCCATTATTTTATCTGGAGTCTCTGAAGCAATAAGTATATCTATATCGCCTATGGTATCTTTTTGCCGTCTCAGACTACCGGCAATGCTGATTTTATCTATTCCTCTAACGGAATTAAACTCACGGATAATCTCCTCTGCTATTGGTAATGCTCTGCCGTAAAGAGTCCTATCGTCCCTTCTTTTGTATAACTCAATTCCTTTTAAAATATTCTCTTCCGCTTTTTTCCCCATTCCTGAAAGGTATTGTAGCTTATGCTGAAGTGCTGCCTTTTCCAATTCTTCAATACTGGTTATTCCAAGTTCATTATAAAAAAGCCTGACTTTACTGGGACCAATATCCGGTACACTCAGTAATTCCAGAACTCCTTCCGGTATGTCTTTTTTTAATTTTTCATAATACTCTAGCTTACCGGTTTCTAGCAATTCTTCAATTTTTTTAGATATAGCTTCCCCTACTCCGGGCACCTCATCTAGTTTGTTTAACTTATATAATGTTTCTAACTCAACAGGTAAATTCTCTATAGTTTCAGCAACTCTTTCATACGCCCTAATTTTAAAAATATTCTCACCTTTTATTTTTAAAAGTTTGGCAATCTTTGAAAATATCTCAGCTAATTCTTCATTTTTTAACATACAAGTCACTTAAATACTTTTTGTTTATAATATTCTTAAAACTTTTTTCACCTTGTTATAATCATATCATAAAGAGAGGAAATATTATATTCTTAAACAATCCATTTTAATAAAATAAACAATTATGCGCATTATTTAATTGTACTAATTTACCGCTCTACATTTAAGACAGGCAATATCCTTCCTTGTTTATTAAAAAAAGTCATGATAAAATATAAAACAAAGCAGGTTACATAATATAAGTTTTTCACTTCATTATAATAGTGTTTAATAAATATGCAATTTGCTACTACATGTAAAATGAATTAATAAAATATAATCATATAATCGGAATTTTTATTCTTTTTCATCTAGATTGAGCTAATAGAACTCAGAGGTGTTTTAATGAAAATCACGACCACTTTACTCACCATGGAAGAGATAGCAGAAAAAATTAAAAATTGTCATAAATGCCGTTTATCTGAAACTAGAACAAATGCAGTTCCGGGTGCAGGCAACTTTGACACCTCAGTGATGTTTATAGGAGAAGCTCCTGGACGTGATGAAGATCTTGAAGGCCTTCCCTTTGTTGGGAGGGCAGGACAATTGCTCGACAAAATCTTAAATGCAGTTGAGATAGATAGAAAGGATATATTTATCACCAATATGGTAAAATGCAGACCTCCAGGAAACAGAAACCCTAATGCTGATGAAATTGATGTTTGCCTGCCTTATCTGGAGAGTCAAATAGCATTAATTAACCCCAAAATTATAGTTACTTTAGGTAGTGTTCCTACTAAATTTCTTTTAAATAAAAATGAACCTATTTCCCAACTGCGCGGTAAGTGGTTTTCTTGGACCGGCGGAATAAAGATTTTTCCTATGTTTCACCCAAGCTACCTTTTAAGATACGCACAAACAACACCGGGAAGTCCTAAAGAGTTGACCTGGCGAGATATAAGGGAACTTAAAAGAGAAATCACCCTACTCCAAAATGCATATTAGAAATTCTTTGACGATCAAACAAGTGCTTAATATGTATCCTATTATAAAGTTATAATTGAGGAATTTTTTATGAAAGTAGCTGAACTAATAAATATTATTGATAAAATTGCTCCATTTTACCTACAATTAAATTTTGACAACAGTGGAATACAATTTGGAGATCTTAAAGATGAAGTGAATAAAATACTGCTCTGCCTTGATGTCACACCAGAAGTCATAGATGAAGCAATTAGCCTGGGGTGTAATGCTATTCTTTCACATCACCCACTATTCTTTCAGCCACTGAAAAGCATTACCAAACAGGATAATCCGATAGCTTATCAGTTAATCACCAATAAAATTAACCTTCTTGCTGCACATACAAATTATGATTTAGCAGAGAATGGATTGAATGATTATGTGGGGAAATTACTGGGATTAGAAAAGTTTGACTGCCTGGAAGAGTCTTCAGAAAAAATCTTAAAACTCGCAGTTTATGTTCCTGAAAAATACCAGGATACTTTAATAGATGCACTCTTCGAAGCGGGTGCGGGGAATTTCGGTAATTATTCAGAAACATCCTTCTCTTTACATGGCAGTGGCACCTTTAAGCCAATGGAAGGAACAAATCCTTTCATAGGGGAAACTGGTACTAGGGAAACGGTGAAAGAGACAAAAATCGAAACAGTCTTTCAAGAACGTTTTTTAAGCAGAATAGTTGAAGTAATCCACAAAAACCATCCCTATGAAGAACCGGCGTATGATATTTTTCCCTTAATATCCAAAGCTAAAAATGGGATAGGCCTTATCGCCAGGTTGCCTTCTGCAGTTAAAATAGAAAATATGATAACTGAAATTAAGAACATTTTAAAGGTTCCATATTTACGATTAATTCGTTCAAATGAAAAATTAATCAAGACTATAGCCCTCTGCACTGGAAGTGGCGGTTCCCTTATAAATAAAGCAATTAATAAAAAAGCTGACCTTTTCATTACCGGTGATATTAAACACCATGAGGCATTGGCAGCTAAAGAAATGGGGCTTAATATAATCGACATCGAACATTTTTATACTGAAAAATATTTTGTTCCAGCAATTAAAGAGCAACTCATGGAAATAGGGGTACCTGACAGCATCTTATATACCAGCAAAATTATGTCCTCACCCTTCGAACTTTTTTAAGACCATATTAAATTTTACTTAATGTATTTTTCTTTTTTTAAGATTCGGTAATGGAGTATTTACTAATCAAAGCACCTATTACTACCAGAAAAGAGGCAAACCATAAACGAAAACCCACGTTGGTTTTTAAATAGATAGAGCTGATGAAAACTGATAGTATAGGGGTTAAATAGGAGAGTGAGGCTACTAATATTATATTCCCTTTACGCATTGCTCTATCCCAAAAGGAGTAGGCAAGAAATGTTGGAAAGATGACCATATAGATTAATTCTAAAACGACCCTGCTATTCCAAAAAGAATATTCCTTAAAAAATACCATTACTACCAGTAGGATTATGCCTGTTATTAGGAGAAATAAAGGCACTGCTCCTTCTTCATTTTGAGAAGCCCATTTTCTGGATAGTGTTGAATATAATGCCCAGGATATGGCAGCAACAAAAGCTAATGCATAAGGTATAATATTATTATTTATATTTTCAGAAAAATGGTGTATAGAGGCATCTCCATGTGGTGAGTTCATGGCAATATAGACTCCAGCAAATCCAATTATGATGCCGGGAATGATGGTGAAGCGTGCTCTATTTTTTAGTACCGGTACGGAAAAGAGAAGCGTTAATCCTGGCCATAGATAGTTAATGATACTTATTTCAATAGCCTGTTGACGACTGAGTGCAAGACCAATAGCAAGGTAGAGAGAGAGCATATATAAAACAAATAGACTCCCACAACCCCATAAATAATTAGCGGGCAATTTAAACATCTTTATTAAATATTTAGGAGATTGTATTAATAAAAATAATAAAGAAAGTAAGCCGCTAAAAATAAAGATTAATACGCCTGTAGTAATGGGACCCAATTGCTCGGTTAAGCTTCTAGAAAAAGCCACAGTACTTCCCCAGAATAGAATTGCTAGAATCCCGAGTACAGTATTATTATCTTTTTCACCTTTCTTTTTTTCAATCATAAGCTGCAATCAATCCAACTGATTATTTTTTTTACTGGCACTCTTTATATCTAAAATAGGACTACCCTGAAAGGCATCCAGCCCTTTTACCATTAAATCCTGTCCGGATATTCCCAATAATTTTACTGTTGATATACCTATCCTTGAAGTCCTTCTAGGGGTTCGAGAAGCAAAAACGCCTACCCTTTTGCCATCATGTTTTCTTCCTCGATTAAATTGAGTATAAATAGATTTTGTTTCATGGAAATAGAATACTACACATATCTCTTCCTCTTCTTCTAATTTGTACATAAATCTCATCTGCTGCGGATGCAAAGTGATGACTGCCTCACCCCAGGGTTCATTCGATTTGACAAACCCTATCGGGTATATGGATAGCGGTTCAACCTCTCCAAACAAACATTTATAACAAACCGGCTTTTCATCAATATAAAAAAATTGATTATCTCTAATCTCCTCATCACATTCTACACAAATCATTCTATCAAGCAAAATAAATACCTCACTATTTCCTTATTAGTATTAATCATCTATTTACTATTTACTGTCAGTTTGATTGTTTGCCAGTAATTTTTTCAATTTTCACCCTAAAAACTGCCAGTTCACCTGAATAATTTTCGAGTAGTTTTTCTGTAGAATACTTTTTTTCATCATCCATATTCCTATAATACTGTTGAACAATATACTTTAATGCTTCAATTTTTTCTTTTTTCTCTGCTATAAACTCGGCTTTTCCGTTAATTATAACACTACTATATTTCATACTGGTCTCGCACACACTTTCAGCTGATGTAATACATTCCAGATTCTCAGTTATCCCTATACATAATTGAGGATTTTCTTTTAATATATCTATCTTCTTACCTTCGGGAAATGAATGCAAATAAACATTCTCCCCATCAAATCCAAAATTCATTGGAGCTAAATAAGGCACTCCATTACTGCACATCGCAATATGACATACAGCGGCTCTTTCAATAATTTTTTTTATAGTATCTAAATCTTTGATTTCTCTATCTTTTCTTCTCATATTTTCTATTCCCCCACTACAAATTAATGTATTTTATTATAATTCATCTTTTTACCTACGGTTGCCATATAGATAGCAAATTGTTCTTTCCCGTCAAGTCCCAAAATTGAGTTTAAATCATCATCAGAAAATGCTGCAATAACACAGACACCGCAATCGATTGCCTCAGCTGCCAGATATAAATTCTGAGCTACATGCCCTGCATCTAGAAAGATATAGCGATAGGCACGCTCCCCATATCTCCACTTCATACGATAGATTGATGCAACCCAGATAAATGTTACTGCCGAGTGTCTGATAAAATCCTGAGCAAATCCAGCTTCAACTATTTTATCGACTATTGAATAATCTTTCAGCACTACTCCCAGGATATGTTGTAAGCTCAAGTATCGATAGATACCGACTGATAAATCTCCCACTCTATTTATTAAGAGGAAAGTTTCCAGAGCATGACGTGCACCGGCTGAAGGAACAGTTCTAAGGGTTACCGAGTTGTGAATTATTTCTTTCACTCCTTGAGTACACCATAGCAGATAGGATAATTCGTGTAAACTGAGGTTTTTATTACTATAATCGCGAATACTCTGCCTATTATTTATTGCAGATATAATACTTTTATCAGAGATAATATTATTATTCCAATCAGGCAGTGCTATTACTTCTTTCGTTTTATCCCAATATGTCTGCAGTTCAGGAGCAGGGGCTCCCTGCATTTGTGCAGATACTCCCATATTATGGTATTTTGTTTTTTCTATAAATTCTTCACCGGCAAAACTCATAAAATTAACCCCCTGAAAGTCTATGATTCAAAAATGTTCAAAAACTATGATTTAAACCTATTTCAAAATAGATATATTCAGCCTTAATACACGATGTTGTATTGAATCCACCCTTTCCTGATATAGGTTTAAGCATTGTGCCTGTCTGAATTCTTAGGGCACTGTTAGAACTAAATTGATTGCTGTATGTTTGCGTTAAAAATGCTGAATTATTGTCACTATTGTAAAGTGTAGCTAGATTGATATTAGATAACTCGTCTATCTTATAGGTAATATTGCCCACAAGAACATCTTCATACTCACTCCCTTTATCCAAAGAAAAATACTTATTACCTAATACTTTAGTGAGTATTTCTGAAGGTGCCCTGAGATATTCAACCTGAACATAAAACAGATTCCCTGCTGAAAATAGGTGGCTGTAATCCAATCCAACTAAAAGGGAATACAACTTCTCTTCAGAATAATAGCCAAGAGAGCCATAAACGCCAAAAGGTTCCAGATCACCTTTAGCAGTAATTCCTAAACGGTATTTATCATCTTCTGTTTCCCTACTATTCTCCTGTATATAATTGGCACTTACATCAAAATTATTAATCAATGTCCTTACTCGTAAACCAGTTTTCCAGTTCAAATTATGTTCTGAAATTGAGCTGACTAAAGTTAAATTAGTATTCCAATTAATCGGATGGAATATTTCGATAGCATTTTGATATTTAACATTATATTCTTCTTTTAAAGCAGCAGAGCCTAAAGTATAATCCACGGGGTTTAAGAGAGAGCCAAAAGACCAGGAAATGGGCTGTTTACCCATAGTTAGATGAAGGTCGTCAAATCTTTTCTTTAAATAAAATTTTTTATAATTTATATAAATATTCGATACTTTATTATCGAAGTTAGCTACCAATGAACCTGCACAGTGTATTTCACTATTCATTTGCCCGTAATATACCAGCTCAAGATCCAGATTAATCTGTGGCATAATAGTTAATCCAGTCGATTCTGAATATATTGCAGCTAAAGAGGTATCAATTCTTCCTCCATACTCTATATTGCTCCCCAAAACGATCAAAACCGATAAATTCAGGAAAAGTAGACATAAAAATATAATTATAAATGTGTATTTTAACTCTTTCATTTTATAGCCTCGCTTCAGTTTAACTATATCGGTTAAATATTTATTTGCTTGCAGCTATTCTGATTAGCTATTCCTGAATTTGTCTTTGGGTATTATTATTACATTTTTTAACTATTATTCATAGCTATTAATAAAACATTACAGTATAACCATATACTAAAAAAGCTGAGCCCAATTTCCAAAAAGGCTCAGCTTGAAATGATTTTAATACAATCCTTAAACTATTTGTTTCTCCGGTTTCAGTGTGGGAGAATATATTTTAATAATATGTTTTACTACTTTATATATACTTTCCCTTCCATTATCTCTTTTAATGCTACTACTCTGGTATTTTTCCCACCTGTTTCTACAAGTGGTTTCAGCCCTTCGTTAAGCTGTTTTGCTCTTTTAGCAACAGGTTCTGTACAAGAAATTATGGATATTGCTCCCGTAGCTCATCTTACTGCAATTAAAACAAGAGTCCCATTTTTACACTTCTTCGATGGATTTAGA
>JAXGTM010000070.1:0-10813 GCA_040774925.1 Atribacterota bacterium
ATAGACAAAATTTTAGTGACTGAGATGAGCCTTGGGCAGATGATAGAGGATGTTGAAATAGCTGTTAAAGGCAAGGCAGAAGTTAATTTTTATGGACGAACTGGAGGAGTTATTATTACTCCTAATGAAATCCTAGAAGAAATAAAAAGGTTACTAAAATAATTTAAGTAAAAGTTTTATAAAAGTTAATTGAGAGTAAATATGGGGGTTAATAGTCAATGAAAAAAGTATTTTCCAAACCTAGATCTTTAACAGAAGTGCCTTTTACATATTGTCCCGGTTGCCACCATGGTATAATTCATCGATTGATTGCTGAGGCAATGGATGAATTAAACATCACTAAAGATACTATTGGTGTAGCCCCAGTTGGCTGTTCTGTATTTGCATATCTTTTTTTCGATTGTGATATGATTGTTGCTGCACATGGTAGAGCGCCTGCCACTGCCACTGGAATAAAAAGAGTAAAACCAGAAAATATAGTTTTTACCTATCAGGGAGATGGTGATTTAGCCTCTATTGGAACAGCCGAAATCATTCATGCTGCAAATCGTAGTGAGAAAATAACAGTAATATTTGTTAATAATACAACCTACGGTATGACTGGTGGCCAGATGGCACCGACAACATTAGAAGGACAAATAACTCAGACATCACCTTATGGACGTGATCCGAAAACAATGGGAATGCCTATTCGTATGTGTGAATTACTTTCAGTTCTTAATAGCCCGGCTTATATATGTCGAGTTGCTTTAACAAAACCATCATATCTTGTTAAAGCAAAAAGAGCAATAAAAAAGGCTTTCCAAAACCAGATTGATGGTAAAGGATTTTCATTGGTAGAAGTTTTATCTACCTGTCCTACAAATTGGGGATTAAGCCCAAAAGAATCAAATATTTGGCTGGAAGAAAATATGATACCATACTATCCATTGGGTGAATTTAAATCTTTTGAGGAGGTGTCCTAAATGTTAGATGAAATAATTATTGCTGGGTTTGGTGGACAGGGCGTTTTGTTGATGGGAAGATTGATAGCTTACGCAGGTATGTTAGAGGGAAAACATGTGGCATGGATGCCTTCTTATGGTCCGGAAATGAGAGGAGGAACTGCGAACTGCACAGTGATAATTTCAACAGATGAAGTGGCTTCTCCTGTAGTAGCGAACCCAACCTCTCTGATTGCTATGAATCAGCCATCTTTAGACAAATTTGAGCCCTTGGTTGAAAAAAATGGTATAATTATTATCAATAATTCCCTTGTTTCCAGGGATATTGCTCGAGAAGATGTGAGTGTTGTTAGAGTTCCAGCAAATGATATTGCAAATGAATTGGGTAATTTAAGAGTTGCCAACATGGTTGCTTTGGGAAGTTATATTGCTAAAAGTAAAAGTGTTGTTATGGAAACAGTTTTCAAAGCTCTTGAACAAACACTGGATAAACGATTGGATAAAATTATCGAATTAAATAAAGAGGCTTTGGAAAGAGGCGCAATGGTAGTGAATGTATAAGATTTTTTAATCGAGCAATATTTATCTAATTTCCAATCGATTTGTTTTTCCCTTTTACATTTTAAAAAATTATTTTAAATTAAGAAAGATTTTAAAAGTTTATAATATAATCGTGAAAAGTTTTATTGTTAGAGAAGCTTTCTATTTGAATTGATTGAATTGATGGTTTACTTGAAGTTATATTCTGTTATTTTAACTAATCTAATATACTCAATTAACTTAAAATTATTTTGACAGTTACATAGTTATTTATTAACATTGATATAGTTTAATTTAGAGGTGTTCTTTCCTATGGATGATTTGGTAATATTAGAGGTAAGAGATCTATGTAAATCATTTGGTGGTCTGCAGGCATTAAAAAATATTAATCTTAATGTTCTAAAAAACCAGATACATGGCCTAATTGGCCCAAATGGGGCAGGAAAGTCGACTTTTTTTAATGTCATTTCTGGTTTATATCCATCTACCGCAGGTAGTATTATTTTTAATTCCACCGACATTACTCACAAATCTGCTGAAAATATAAATAAAATGGGTATTAGCCGTACATTCCAGGCAGGTAAGTTAGTCCCTAACATAACCGTTCTTGACAACGTGATGTCTGGACTATATCACCCAACTCCCAATCCCGTTAAACTATTCTTTTTTCAACATACACAGTTTAACCAACAAGAAAGAGATATAAAATTAAGAGCACTGGATATGTTGAAATTTATCGGAATACCTGACTATGCTGATCGCTGGACAAGTGAATTGGTATGGGTGGAACGACAACTCGTACAGATTGCCCGAGCCCTTATCTCAGAGCCAAAACTGTTGATGTTAGATGAACCAACTTCTGGAATGGGTATAGATGAGTCAAGAGCAGTAATGAAAATTATTAGAAAGATCAGGGATATGGGCATAACGGTAATAGTAGTTAGTCATGACATGAATCTTATTACAGAGATTTCTGATTGGATTACTGTTTTTGATTTTGGAAATAAAATTAGCGAAGGAAATCCTGAACAAATTCAAAAAGATCCAAAAGTATTGGAGGCATACCTTGGAGAAGAAAAATAATATATTAAAAGTTGAAAGCCTTTCTGTATCTTATGGTCCAATAAAAGCTGTTAAAGAGGCTAATCTCGATATCAGTGAGGGTGAATTTGTTTCACTTATAGGAGCGAATGGTGCTGGAAAAACATCTCTATTAAAGGCAATTATAGGAATTAATAGACCAGAAAAAGGTAGTATACTTTTTTATGAACAAGATATTACTGGCAAACCAACTGATGCTATAGTTAGTTCTGGTTTGAGCCTAATTCCTGAAGGGCATGTAATCTTCACTTCTATGTCAGTATTGGAGAACTTGCAATTAGGTGCTTATCAAAATATGAATGATTTTGAAGACAATTTAAAAAAAATATATGACTATTTTCCCATTTTACAAAAACGCAGCAGTCAGATAGCTGGTACTCTAAGCGGAGGGGAACAACAAATGTTGTCAATGGGCCGAGCATTAATGTCAAAACCAAAATTGCTTTTGATAGATGAACCATCTCTTGGACTCGCTCCAAAAATAGTAACTGATATTTTTAATATTATTGTTGAACTGAACAAAGAGGGCTATTCAATCCTACTATCTGAACAGAATGCAAAAAAGGCTTTGGAATGTAGTCATAGATGTTATGTTATGAAGACTGGCGAGATTTCAATGCATGGCTATTCTAAAGACTTAATGAATGATCCCAAAATCCGACAGGCTTATCTTGGCGGTGTTTAATAGAAAATTAATTATTGTATCGTCTATTTCTAGGAGAGGAATATATGGAAATATTTATTGCACAATTAATAAGTGGGTTAGCCTTAGGCAGCATCTATGTTTTGCTGGTCACTGGATTTAATTTAATGCTTTTAGTTGCCAAAATTATTCAATTTGCTTACCCTCAAATAGTTGTAGTGTCAATGTATACTTGTTGGTGGTTCTTAAAAATTACTAATAATAAAATAATTATTGTTCTTGCCGGGCTCTCTGTTTCGGTAATTTTGAGTCTACTGAGTGAACCGATTTTTAGGAAGATTAATAGCACTGAGGGAGTTGATATAAATGCTTCATTCATTGCATCGATGGGAATCTCTATGATTATGATGGATATCATGTCTCATTCAATAAATTATGGATTTCCCGTTGCTTTCCCTTCTGATTGGATTGGTGATAGCATATTTGGTGTTGGCTTAATAACAGTGTCTAGGGGCCAGTTATTAGCACTAATCGGTGGAATTATTGCTGTTTTAATATTCTTTTATCTTCTTTATAAAACTAACCAGGGGAGATTTTTCAGAGCAATAGCTGAAAATCGTTTAGCAGCTGGTCTTGTTGGAATTCCAATAATAAAGACAAGTATCTTTAGTTATTTAGTTGTCGGTTTATTGGGGGGATTTTCAGCAGTCTTATTTTCCATGCTCATTGGTTCAGCTTCGCCATGGCTGGGTGAGTTCGTTGCTCTAAAGATGTTAGCAGTATCAATAGTTGCAGGATTAGGTAATTTACAGGGTGGTTTAGTCTGCGGTTTGCTTCTAGGAATAATTGAATCAATGGCTATTGGTTACTTTTCTGGTTCCTGGTCAAATGTTATAGCTTTCGTAATAATGCTGTTTGCGGTACTAATGAAACCAGGTGGATTATTCGGAATAAAGATTTAGTATAGAAAAAAGAGGTGGTTAATATTGTCTGAAGTTTTATATTACTTTTTAGGTTTTGCTGCCATATATTTATTAATGGGATGGGCACTTTATCTCCCTTACAGAGTAGGCCAACTTAACTTTCTAATAGTTGCTTGTATGGCTATTACCGCCTATTTTGCTGGCTTTGCCGCACGGGAATGGGGCTGGCCTTTTCCAGTAATCTTATTTCTGGGCTTATTGATCGGGGTTATCATAGCTTCAATATTCTCATTGGCAATTGGAGATGCACCCTGTTTTACTGTTGTTATTGTTGGTTTAACCTGTGTATTTATAGTTAAAACAGTTATTGAAAATTGGAAAGCTCTTGGAGGCACTATCGGGTTCTTCCATATTCCTGGCATAGATAATATGTTATTCATTATTTATGGTATAGTATTCTTAGTAGGATTATTAATTTATAAAATCGATCATTCAAGGTGGGGAAGAGCTGCCTCAGTTATATTTATCGATAGAGATGTTGCAGTAACTTTAGGAGTGGATATAAAAAAGATTGGAATGTTTTTTCAAATAATATCATGTGGTATTGCCGGTATGGCAGGAGTCCTTGATGCCTTTCTGGTTAATAGCCTTTCTCCTGAATTTTTCACATTCCATATGATAGGTTACTTGATGTGCTTACTATTTGTTGGTGGGTATACGACCATGTGGGGAGTTATAGTATCAGCCTTTTTTTTACAAGGTATTCCTTTAATATTTCCCAGTTCTATAGCTTCCTGGCGACAGGTTATTTACGGTGCTCTTTTAGTTATTATTATATTATTGAGACCGGAAGGTTTAATCACGAGAAGAATGTTGTGGAAAATTAAGCCGAAAACTCAATAATCTATTATAATAGTGGAAAACTTAATTATTTGTGATTCTGACATTAAAAAACATAAGAATAAAAAATGATTATAAGGGAGGGGATAATATAAAATAATAATATATTTGATAGACATTAAACGCTTAACAATCTTAAATTAACATTATAAAATCATAAATTGTATAAGGAGGAAATTATTATGAAATGTAATATTTGGCGTAACTTGAGGTTGATATTATTGTCATTGGGAATTATTATTCTTTCAACTTCCAGTATCTTCGGACAAGAAGTTAAAGTAGAGGAATGGAATATACCCTTTCTAAATTCTGTAACCGGACCTATTGCCAGTATTGGTGAATATATGTCCTGGAGTGCGTATAGGGCAGCAGAAGAAATTAATGCAGCTGGTGGAGTAAGGGGAGTTCCAATCAAGATAGATGTTATCGATACTGGAGTAGATAAAGATAAAGCTATGGAAGAGATGGCTAAATTAGTTGATTCTGCCCTGGTAGTGATGGGTCCTGTTCCTGAAGCATGTATTATGGCAGCAGTACCTATAGCAGTAAAAGCTGGATTATTTAGCATGGTTTCTTCTACCAGTTATGAATATGCTGTAGAGTATTTTCCCTGGACCCTTTCATGGTACCCAAAAACCGAGGAAAAATTACCACCTATTACAGCAGCTTGGGCAAAACTTCATCCTGATATGAAAACTGTTGTGCAGTTTGTAGAAAATTGGGCAGCCTGGCCACCAATGGCAGAAGCTCATGCAATTGGCTTAGAATCTGCTGGTGTAAAAATGTTGAAACAAGTAGATGTTCCTACTGATGCAATAATGTTCGGGCCGCTTGTTTTAAAAGCGCTTGCTCAAAAACCTGATGGAATTATGTTGACCTGTAATTCAGAGAAAGCAGCTAAAATTATAGTCGAATTAGAGAAAAAGGGATGGAAGGATAAATCGAAGATATTAGTTTTCAGTAGTGCAGACGATACTGCTCTATACACAACTGGGGGAGCCAGCCTTGAAGGAGTATCTATTTATAACTACATTGATTTAAACCTTGATGATCCTCGCTGGAAAGCGTTTAGAGAAGCATATAAGAAAGATCATGATGGTATAGAACCGGCATCCCTATCCACTAACTACTATGATAGTGTTTATATGATTAGAGAAGCTATTGAAAATATGGAAATAACTGGTGATCCGGCAAAATTGGCGGAAGAAAGAACTAAAATTAGAGATTATTGTAGAAATGTAAAGGGATTTAAAGGAATACAATTAACATGGGATATGACTGATGGAGTTCCTACTGGTAAAGGAACTTTCTTATTCGAAATAGTGAATGGGGAAAAAGTATTCCGTGCAATGGCAAAATAATCCTCAGTAATATATCTATTAGTTGTTTGAAAATCAATTAAATAAAGTATAGTTATTAAAATAAATTGAGGAGTAAGGATTTGTCTATTTCAAAATATGAAAATGTAATTAATAAAATCGATGAAAAAGAAGTTGTCAATTTTCTCCAGGAATTAATAAAAATAAAAAGTGTTTTCCACCCAGAGAAAAAAGGTTTTAATGAAGAGAAAGTTGCTAATTTCGTTGCAGAAAAACTTAGAAAGATAGGTTTTGAGGTATTTATTGATGAGGTAGCACCAGGTAGACCAAATGTGATGGCCATTTTAAAAGGAAGTAGAAAAGGAAAAAGATTATTATTTGAGGGCCACACAGATGTTGTTACTGAAGGTAATCCAGATGAATGGAATTACCCTCCTTTTGAAGCAATCATTGATAATGGAAAGATTTATGGTAGGGGTGCTTGTGATACCAAAGGAAATTTAGCTGCTATGATTTTTGCTGCTAAAGCAATATTCGATTCAAAAATTGACTTTAGTGGTGAGATAATCCTTTGTATTCCAGTAGACGAAGAGGGTATGATGCTTGGAATAAAACAATTTATAAAGAAGGGTTGGGCTGACAATGTTGATGCAGCAGTTATCTGTGAACCCGAAGAAAATAACATTTGTATTTTTCAAAAGGGTGCTCTCAGGATAAGGATTAATATCAAAGGAAAAATGTCCCATGGAGCTATGCCGGAGGCGGGAATCAACCCAAACTGGAGGATGGCCAAAGTGATTTGTGAATTGGAAAAGTTACAAAAGAAAGAGATAGAAAGATTGGGAAAGCATAAGTATTTAGGGTATCCCAGTTTTACACCTACAATATTGAGGGCACCAATTTATGGCGAAGCACAGGTAAATGTTATTCCACAGGATTGTATGACAACTATAGATATCAGAACTGTACCTGGGCAAGACGATAATGAAATAAAAGAATCAATTTTAGATATCTTCAGAAAACTTTCGAAAGATGACAGCGATTTTAATGCAGAAATGGAAATAATAGATGAACGCCCCTGGACAGAAACTAACTTAGATGAACCAATTGTAAGAGCCACTCATAAAGCGGTAGAATATATAACAAAGAGTAAACCTATTTACAATGGTGTTCCAGGAGCTACTGACGGTACTTTTTTGCATGCATGGAAGAATATTCCTATTGTAACAATAGGAGCAGGCGATAGATTAATCCCCCACCAGACAGATGAATATGTTGAAATAAAAGAATTAGTTGAAACTGTAAAAATTTATATTCTTACAGCAATGTATTTTCTCAATGAAGAGGTTTAATGAAGTGCCTTGTAGCTTAAATAAAATAAAAAATATTGAAGGGAGTGGTGAATCTGCAGGGGTTATATAATTCTATGATGTGGAAAAATTCTATCACTGATGTTCCAGGAGTAAAAGTTGGCCACAGTGAGGATTTAAAAGGTGGTACGGGTTGCACAGTTGTTATTTTTGAAAATGGGGCTGTTAGCGGTGTGGATGTAAGAGGTGGTGCCCCAGGTACAAGAGAAACAGATTTACTAAACCCTGTTAATATGATAGAAGAAGTCCATGCTGTTTTTTTAAGTGGTGGTAGTGCTTTTGGTCTTGATGGAGCTACAGGTGTTATGAAATATTTAGAAGAGCAAGAGATTGGGTTTGATGTAGGATTTACAAAAATTCCTATTGTACCAGCAGCAGTCCTCTTTGATCTAGAAGTTGGAGATTTTAAAATAAGGCCAGATGCTAATATGGGATATACTGCTTGTATAAACGCTTCGGCTAATGAGGTCAAACAGGGGAATGTCGGAGCTGGAATGGGGGCTACTGTCGGAAAAATACTTGGTATTGAGTACAGTATGAAAAGCGGTATTGGATCTGCCAGTATTAAACATGGAGATTTAATAATAGGAGCTATAGTTGCAGTAAACAGTTTCGGAGATGTTATAGATGCTGAAAGTGGCAAAATAATAGCTGGCGCACTAACAGTAGATAAAAAGAATTTTATTAACACAATATCTTATTTTAAAAATAATGTAATAGCACCTGATCAAATTAAGGGTTTTCCATCTAATACTACTATTGGACTAATTGCAACAAATGCAAAAATTTCAAAAGCGGGTGCAACTAAGGTAGCTATGATGACCCAAAATGGTTTAGCGAGAACAATTGTACCAGTCCATACTATGTTTGATGGTGATACAATATTTTGTTGTGGAACCGGCGAAGTAGAAGCTGATGTCAATTTAGTAGGAATATTGGCTGCTGATTTAATGGCTCAGTCAGTAATAAACGCAGTAAAAAATGCTGAATCATTATATGGACTTCCGAGTTATAGGGAGACCATATGAAGCCTTATGGATAGTTAGTTTAATAAATTATATGCCTACAAGAATTAACCAGATATTTAAAGTTAATGAAATTTAAGGTGAATATATGAATACTATAATTATTGGTGCTGGTGCCATGGGATCGCTTATTGGTGGTCTACTCGCAGAGAATGGTAATCAAGTATATTTAGTAGATATTTGGAAAGAGCATATTGATGCAATTAACAAAAAAGGGTTATTGATTGAAGGATGTAGTGGAAGTAGATTCATAAAAATAAAAGCTGTTAAGGAAATTCAGGAAATTGATATTATACCAGATCTGTTAATCTTTTTTGTTAAATCATATAATACCGAGAGAGTTGCCAGTCAAATATCACAAGTAACTGGTAAAAATACGTCTATATTAACACTTCAAAATGGTTTAGGTAATACTGATATTTTGAGTAAATATTTTGACTCTGAAAGAATAATTGCTGGAACAACCTCTTATGGTGCTACTGTAATTGAACCTGGAAGAATTTATCATGCCGGATCCGGACCTACAACTATTGGTGAGTTAAATGGGAATATTTCCATTAGAATTAAAGATATTGCTAATTTGTTTAATCAATCCAAGATTAAAACAGATATTACACAAAATGTTGTAGGGTTAATTTGGAGCAAATTACTTATTAATGTTGGTATAAATTCATTAGGGGTTTTACTTCGTGTAAAAAATGGTGAATTAATCTCTGGAGAGGTAGCGCCAAAAATTCAAAAAGAATTAGTAGCTGAAGCACTAGAAGTAGTTAAAAAGAAGGGAATAAAGTTAATTTACGAAGACATTGAAAAAGAAGTTGCTATAGTGTGCGAAAAAACAAAGGACAATTTAAATTCAATGTTACAAGATGTTATCAGGAAAAAGAAAACTGAGATCGATTTTATTAATGGAGCAATTGTACGTGAAGGAAAAATGTACAATATCCCTACTCCAGTTAATAAGATAGTCACTGATCTTATAAAAGCTATTGAAGAAAAATATGAAAAACAGATAATTATTTAAAAGGAGAAAGGCTGTCATGGATCAAAAAAAGAAAAAGACAACAATACCAGAATTTTTTGCGCTAAAACAAAAAGGTAAAAAATTCTCTATGGTTACTGCTTATGATTATGCTATTGCAAGTCAAGTTAATAAGACTGATATAGAAATGATATTAGTTGGAGATTCAGCTGCAATGGTAATGTTAGGCTATCAGAGCACTATTCCTATTAACCTTGATACGATGATAGTTTTATCTAAAGGGGTAGTGAAAGGAGCTCCGGATACTTTCATTGTAGGGGACATGCCATTTTTATCTTATGAAATCAGTAAAGAAAAAGCGATTGAAAATGCTGGAAGATTGATGAAGGAAGCAGAAGTGGATTCCATAAAACTTGAGGGTGGGAAGAGAATCGCAGATACTGTTGCAGCAATAGTTAGAGCAGGAATCCCTGTTATGGGACATATCGGATTAACCCCACAAAGCAGTTCTCAATTAGGTGGATTTAGAGTCCAAGGTAAAAATATTACTACTGCGCGTCAATTGCTTGAGGATGCCCAGGCATTGGAATCCGCAGGAGCTTTTAGTATTGTCTTAGAAGGAATTCCTAATCCTGTTGCACAGATTATTACAAAAAAATTGAAAGTACCAACCATAGGAATAGGGGCTGGGCCATTTTGTGATGCGCAAGTACTAGTTATACATGATCTATTAGGGTTATTTGAAAGATTCATCCCTAAATTTGTAAAACAATATGCCCAGATTGGACATGAGATAGTAAAAGCTTTAACAGAATTTGATAAAGAAGTAAAAACAGGATATTTTCCAGATAATGAGCATAGTTATCACTTAAAAGAAGATATAGAACAGGAAATCCTTGACTACTTTAATCAAGAGGATTAGTAAAAGATGGTTTAAAGAGGATATCAATAATTTGCTAAGAAAACCTGAAACCGTATACTTTTAAACAAAGTTTTAGTAAGAATATTTCATCATAACTTCCATTTTTTATTAATGTACTGAAAATTTAAAGTAATTATATTGAAG
>JAXGTM010000071.1:0-10681 GCA_040774925.1 Atribacterota bacterium
AAGGAGCTTTAAGAGTTATTCCACTTCAGGTTAGTGCACCTTTTCATACTTCAATGCTTCAATCCGCATCAGATAGACTGGCTTTAGAACTGGAATATATAGCAGTGAAAGAGATGCAAATACCTGTTATTAGTAACGTTATTGCTGATTATATTGAAAAAAAGGAATTAATAAAAGAACTTTTAATAAAGCAGGTAATGCTGCCTGTTCAATGGACTAAATGTATTGTAAGAATGCTGCAAGATGGTGTTGATACCTTTATTGAGATTGGCCCAGGTAAGACATTAGGGGGATTTCTGAAAAAAATTGATAAAAACTTAAGCATAAGCAATGTGGAAGATTTAAAATCCTTGAATAATACCATGAGAATATTGGAGAGCAAAATATGTCAGCAGGTTTAAAAGGAAAAAGTGCGATTATAACTGGAGCCGGAAGAGGAATTGGAAGAGCAATTGCCTTAAAATTGGCTAGTTCCGGTGTAAATTTAATTATCAATTATAATACAAATAAAAATGCGGCTCTCTCTTTGTTGCAAGAAGTTGAATCGTTGGGATGTAATTGTAAAATTGTTCAAGGTGATATAAGCAAGCCTGATGAGGCTCAAAAAATTATTGATTCTTCTCTTATTCATTTTCACAGACTAGATATTTTGGTAAATAATGCTGGAATAAATAGAGATAATCTATTGATTAGGATGAAAGAAGAAGAGTTTAATAAAGTCATTGAAACTAATTTGTTGGGAACTTTTTATTGTACTAAATATGCCAGTAAAATCATGATAAAAGCCAGGCAAGGTAGAATTATTAATATATCTTCAGTAGTAGGGATAGGAGGGAATGTAGGTCAGTCAAATTATGCTGCAGCAAAAGCTGGTATCATAGGGTTTACCAAATCAATTGCAAAAGAACTTGCCTCCAGAAATATAACTGTCAATGCAATTGCCCCAGGTTTCATCAAGACCGATATGACTGATAAGCTTTCCAGTGAACAACAGGGTAAAATACTTTCCCGTATACCTATGGAAAGATTTGGGTTTCCCGAAGATGTAGCTAATATGGTCCATTTTCTGGCTACTGATGAAGCAAATTATATTACCGGGCAGGTTTTTCGGGTCGACGGCGGTATGGAGATTTAAGGACGGTGTAAAAGATGAAGAATAGAGTAGTAATTACTGGACTGGGTGCTGTAACACCCATTGGAAATAATGTACCCACATTCTGGAATAATATTAAAGAAGGGGTTTGTGGAATAGATTTTATACGGTCTTTTGATACATCTGAGTTTAAGGTAAAGATTGCAGCTGAAGTAAAAGATATTGAAAAACTGGATATATTAGAATACAAAGAAGCTAAGAGAATGGACCGTTATACTCAAATAGCTATGATAGCTGCAGATGAAGCAATAAGGGATGCTGAATTATACCAGAAGAATTCAGCCGAAAATGACTGGGGGGTTATTATAGGGACTGGAATAGGAGGATTTGCAACGGTTGAAGCAGAGAATGAGAAGATTATTAGGAAAGGTCCAAAAAAAGTATCTCCTTTTTTTATTCCAATGGCAATTTCTAACATCGCAGCAGCAAGTGTAGCGATTAAGTATGGATTAAAAGGGATATGTGAAAGTGTAGTTAGTGCATGTGCCTCTGGTGCTTCATCTATTCACTATGCTTATCGCTTATTACAGCAAGGTATTACATCTGTCATTTTATGTGGAGGAACTGAAGCGGCGATAACGCCTTTATCAGTAGCAGGATTTACTTCTATGGGTGCATTATGTGCACACAATGAACCTCATCGTGCATCAATACCATTTGATGCTAAAAGAAGCGGATTTGTAATGGGAGAAGGAGCCGGAATTTTAGTGATGGAGACTCTGGAACATGCCCAAAAAAGAGGGGCAAAGATTTATGCTGAATTAGTTGGCTGTGGCGTAACCTGTGATGCTTATCATATCACAGCACCTGATCCGGAAGGAAAAGGAGGAGCCCAGGCGATACAAAACGCTATAAAGGAAGGTGGGATTTCTCCTGATGAACTCTCTTATATAAATGCACATGGCACGAGTACTCCCTATAATGACCTTTGCGAAACGAAGGCTATAAAAAGAGTGTTAGGAAAGAGTGCCTATTCCGTACCAATCAGTTCATCAAAATCCATGACTGCCCATATGTTGGGTGCGGCTGGAGCAGTTGAAGGAATTGTTTGTATTAAATCAATGCAGGATAGTTTTATACCCCCAACTATTGGTCTTGTGGAACCTGACCCAGAGTGTGATCTTGATTATGTTCCAAATAAAGGAAGGAAGAAAGATTTGTTCTATTCTTTGAGTAATTCCTTTGGTTTTGGTGGACATAACGTAAGTCTTCTCTTTAAAAAGTGGGAATCTTAGTAAAAAGAAAGGAGAGGTAGCATGTTAAATATTGATGATATTAAAAAAATTATTCCGCATCGTTACCCCTTTCTTTTAATAGATCGTATTACTGAAATAGTACCCGGAAAGAGTGCTACGGGATATAAGAATGTTTCGGCAAATGAATTATTTTTTCAAGGTCATTTTCCTCAGGAAATGGTTATGCCAGGTGTATTAATTATTGAATCACTTGCTCAGACGGGAGCAGTTGCTCTCTTATCCGAAGAGGAGAACAGAGGAAGGCTGGCATATTTTGGAGGGATAAATAAAGCAGTATTCAAAAGAAAAGTTGTCCCGGGTGATTGCTTAAAATTAGAAATTGAAATAATAAAAAGAAAAGGCCTCTTTGGGCTTGGCAGAGGGATAGCCACAGTAGATGGGCAAATAGCTGTAAAGGCAGAACTTCTTTTCGCACTTGAGAAAAAAAATAGATTAAACAGAATTAAATAAGGATATAAATTATAAAATATGAGAATCAGAGAAATGCCTGTATTGAGAATTGGAGAGCTAAAAATCAATGTTCCCATAATACAGGGAGGTATGGCAGTTGGGATTTCTCTATCCGGACTGGCTTCAGCAGTTGCTAACGCAGGTGGAGTGGGAGTGATTGGTACAGCAGGGATAGGGATGATGGAATCAGACTTTAACAGTAATTATAAAAAAGCTAATCAGCGTGCTTTGCGAAGGGAATTGAGAGAAGCACGGAGGAAAACCAACAAGCATGGGATTATAGGTGTTAATATAATGGTAGCTCTTTCTGATTTTGATGAAATGTTAAATATTGCCATCGAAGAAGGTGCAGACATAGTATTGATGGGGGCTGGTTTGCCTCTTAAAGGTATGGAGAAACTGATCCCAGGTATTACTGGTGAAAAAAAACCAAAAGTAGTCCCTATTGTTTCATCAGCTAGAGCAGCGAAATTAATCTTTTCACATTGGCAAAAAAGTTATAACTATATACCGGATGCAGTTGTACTGGAAGGACCATTGGCGGGTGGTCATTTAGGTTTTAAGAGAGAACAGATAGATAATCTAGATTGTTCTTTAGAAATAATGTTGCCTGAAACTATTGCTGTTTTAAAACCGTTTGAAGAAGCTTTTCAAAAGAATATACCTGTTATAGTTGCAGGTGGTATTTACTCAGGAAGGGATATCTTTCATTTTCTACAGCTGGGTGCACAAGGAGTGCAGATGGCAACCCGCTTTGTAGCTACAAAAGAGTGTGATGCTTCTGAAATGTTTAAACAGGTTTATATTGATTGTAAGAAAGAAGATTTAATAATCATTGACAGTCCGGTGGGGCTGCCAGGCAGGGCAATAAGAAATAAATTTTTAGGTGAAGTAGCCAAGGGAGATAAAAAACCATTTAAATGCAGTTGGAGATGCTTGAAAAGTTGTGATTTTAGAAATGCCCCTTATTGTATTGCCTCAGCATTAACTCATGCTCAGAGAGGGGAATTTGATGAAGGGTTTGCTTTTGCTGGTGTCAATGCATATCGTATTGAAAAGATTATCACTGTAAATGAATTAATAGACAGCTTAATAGAGGAATATCTACTGGAAGCGAATAATATTTCCAATAAATAATGATTATTTTTAAGGCGATATTTTTTTAAAATTTAAAATATTGTTTGACATAAAAGTTGGCAAGTGTTAATATTTTATCGGAAAATATCTTTAATTTAGTCCTGAGAGACTAGAAAGGTAAATGCTCTTGGATATTTTAACTAACCATGTTTTAAATATAGATACAAATATGGAAGAAAATTTTAGTAAATCTTCCCCATTAGTGGGGGAGATTTTTTTATATATAAATTCTGTCCGTGGAAACTTATTATTATAAAAATATTAAAAGAGGAGGTAAAAAGTGATTATTGATAAACTTTATGAAGAAGCTCTGATTAGCCCGGTCTGCGTAGGACTGGATTTCCGTTATCACCTGTTACCGGAATATTTAATACAATCAACAGCTAATATAGAAGAAAAGATTTTTGTTTTTAATCGCAGTATAGTTGAAGCAACAAAGGATATTGCTGCCTGTTACAAGTTGCAGATTGCCTGCTATGAAGCATTGGGGATTGAAGGATTAAAAGCTTATAGCAGAACTGTAAAATTTATAAAAGATAATGACAAAATAACCATTGGTGATGTGAAAAGGGGAGATATTGATATCACAGCTGAATTTTATGCCCAGGCCCATTTTTCTGGCGATTTTGAAGTGGATTTTGTAACTATGAGTCCGTATCTGGGAGAAGATAGCATTAGCCCTTATTACAAATATTTTAAAACAGGGGAAAAAGGTGTTTTCGTTCTGATACATACCTCAAACAAGACATCACGGGATTTTCAGGAATTAGTAGTGGACAATAAGCCTCTCTATATGAAAGTAGCTGAAAAGATTAATGAATGGGGAAAGCCTTTCATTAGTTCGAACGGCTTGAGCCTCATTGGCGGTGTTGCTGGTCTAACTTTTCCTGAAGATATGGCAAAAATATGGGAAGCATGTCCAAATGCGTTTTTCCTGATACCTGGTTATGGCATGCAGGGAGGAAAATCAATTGATCTTACTCCACTTCTGAGCGGTAAAAAACGATTCATTATTAATTCCTCAAGGGATATTATCGGTGCACATAAAGGAGTCCGAGAAGGTAAAGATTTTGCTGAATCTGCTCGCGAGAAAGTTTTTTCCATGAGGGAAGACATTCTAAAATGGCAAAAATAATATTTAATAAGCAGCTTGAGATAGACATATACCATATGAAGGTTGCTGGAAATTATAAGGGAACAATGGGGCAATTTTATATGTTGAGAGGATGGAGTTCTCTTAATCCGATTCTGGACAGGCCATTTAGCATATTCGATCTTGATGGTGAATCGATCAGTTTTCTCTATAAAGTTATTGGAGAAGGTACTCATTTATTAAGCAGATTAAAAGAGAATGATGATATAAAACTCTTCGGCCCATACGGAAATGGATTTCCGCAAGTCAAAGGCAAAGTTGCCCTCATCGGTGGTGGATTGGGATTGGCTCCCCTTTATTTAGCGGCTAAGAACTTATTTTCCGATAGGTTGGTGGGATTGGTTCATATTTATTTGGGTTTCCAAAAAAATCCAATCTTAATAGATCTATTTGAAAAGGTCTCTCATAGATTAACAATAGATGTAGGTGGTTACATTTCCCAAAAGATAAATATCAATGATTATGACTATATCTTTGCCTGCGGACCTAAAGAAATGGTAGAAGCAGTTGTTAAACAAAAAAAATCGAGCAATACCAGATTATATGTCTCTTTAGAAAAAAGAATGGGATGTGGCTTAGGCGGATGTCTTTCATGTACCTGTGAGACTGTCAATGGGAATAAGCTAGCCTGTAAAGATGGACCAGTATTTTCAGGAGAGGACATCATATTTGGATAATTTACTCAATGTCAGATTTGGAAATATTGAATTTAAAAACCCTGTAATTGCAGCTTCTGGAACATTTGGGTTGGGCTTTAAGCAGCATTTCGATATTTCAAACCTGGGTGGGATTTGCAGCAAGGGCCTCACACTGTACCCACGAGCAGGAAACAGGGGTGTTAGAATATGGGAAACTGCCTCCGGAATAATGAACAGTGTCGGCTTAGAGAACAAAGGAGTAGATTTATTTATTAAACAGGATATCCCAGCATTACAAGAAATGAGAGACAAAGGTGTCATTATTATTGCAAATGTAAGCGGTTCTACAATTGAAGAATATGTAGAAACAGCTGCCCTTCTAGATAATGAAGGGGTAGATATGATAGAGCTAAATATCTCCTGCCCCAACGTAAAAGAAGGTGGAATTCACTTCGGTATGACAGCTGGTTCTGCCAGTGTATTGACCAGACAGGTAAGAAATGCTACTAAATTACCTCTAATAATAAAATTATCACCTAATGCTGATAATATTGTTAAGATTGCTCAAATCTGTGAGGATGAAGGTGCTGACGGACTATCATTAATTAATACCTTTAAAGCCTTAGCAATCGACATTAATAAGAGAATGCCAATCTTTGACAACATTTATGCAGGCCTCTCCGGTCCAGCAATAAAACCGATTGCTTTGCGGATGGTTCATGAAGTATGTCGGCAAGTTAATATTCCGGTAATGGGAATAGGAGGTATCTGTAATGGAAGAGATGCTTTGGAATTTATTATGGCTGGAGCAACATGTGTGCAAATTGGTACGGCAAATTTTATAGATCCGAGAGTATGTTTGCAGATAATTGAAGAAATTGAAAGTTTTTTAAGTGTTGAAGGAATAGAATGTTTGGATGAAATTAGAGGCATAATATAAATATATAGAATAGATATAAGGAGAGATGTTTTATGGAAAATTCATTATTAAAAGATTATAGCAAGTTGAATTTTGAAGAAAAAGAAGTTTTAGAAATTCTAAAAAAAAGTGGCGCAATTTTAAATGGACATTTTTTACTTACCTCAGGGACCCACAGTGATGGGTATATTCAATGTGCTAGAATACTGCAATACCCTGCATATGCTGAAAAAGTTCTGAAGCTAATTACTGAAAAGATAAAACACCTCGATATGGAAATAGTTATTGGACCGGCTTTAGGCGGTATAATTGTAGCCTATGAATTAGGAAGACAATTGAATAAAAAAGCTATGTTTGCCGAACGTAAAGATGGAATAATGCAGTTTAGAAGGGGTTTTGTAATTAAGCCCGGTGAGAAAGTATTGATAACAGAAGATGTAGTTACTGCAGGTACTTCAACCATGGAAGTGAAAAAGCTGGTAGAGGAAAGAGGTGCAGAGGTTATCGGGGTGGCATGTATTGTTGACCGAAGAAATCCAGAATATAATCGCCTGGATCTTCCTCTCTATAGTGCTTTAAAAATGAACATCAGCACATATGCTCCGGATAACTGCCCTTTATGCAAAGCAGGAAAACCTTTAGAAAACCCGGGTAGCCGTTTTATCTAAAAAGTATTTTTTAGATATTCACTGGAAAAAAGGGTTGTAAAACGTAAAATCATATAAGTATTTGAATATGACTGGTTGGTACTATAAGTTATATTCATTACAAAAGGGTTTAAACGAAATTAATTATCTAATGGTAGGTCCTAATTTTTGAAAGTCAAATTATATTGACAATAATATCTTATATACTGAAAAAAATTTACAGATATGCTTAAAAAACGTTTTATAGTCCTTTGCTTTTAAAAATATTTACATAGTGCTATAATAGATTGCAATAATCAGAAGAACCAAGGAGGTTGTTATGGGAAGATATATTCCTACCAGAGAAGATGCTTTACAGCTGCTAAAGGAATATAATCCAGATGATAGCCTTGTCAGACATGGCCTGGCAGTAGAAGGTGTAATGCGTTACATGGCTAGAAAAATCGGGGATGATGAGGATATGTGGGGAATAGTCGGGTTGGTGCATGACCTGGATTACTACCGATTTCCAGAAGAGCATTGCCAGAAGAGTAAAGAGATACTGGAGGAAAAAGGTTGGCCCGAAGAGTACATTCGTGCTGTAATAAGTCATGGATGGGGCATGTGTTCAGAAGTAAAACCAGAAACCGCTTTAGAAAAAACCCTCTTTGCCATAGATGAATTAACCGGTTTAGTAGCAACTACAGCTTTAGTCAGACCTTCTAAAAGTGTAATGGATGTCACGGTCAGTTCAGTTAAAAAGAAATGGAAAGACAAGAGATTTGCAGCAGGAGTTAATCGAGAAGTTATAGAAAAAGGTGCAGAGATGCTAGGAGTAGATCTTTCAGAATTAATAGACGATACAATTAAGGGTATGCAGGAAGTTGCAGAGGATATTGGCTTAAAGGGGTCTGCTTAAAGAATATTTCTATATAATTAGAGAGGTAATGAGTAGCAAAATGGTTGATAATAAAAATATTCATTTTGAAGGCTTTTCTGCTGAAACAGTGTTTTTTTTGAAAAATTTAAAAGAAAATAATAATAGTGAATGGTTTTTAGCCCGAAAAAAAGATTATACTAAAAAAGTATTGCAGCCAGCACGTCTTTTTGTAGCCGAAATGGGTGAGATGTTACAGAAGATATCACCAGGTGTTCAGGCTGATCCAAGGGTAAATCGTTCAATTTGCCGCCTCTATCGTGATACGCGCTACCCAGAAGTTCAGGAGCCTTACAGAGCATATCTGGGGATATGGTTCTGGCAGGGAATCAGGAAGGAGAAAGATTCTCCGGGATATTATTTTGAATTGAAACCTGAGCAGCTATACCTTTCTGCAGGAATTAGAAGTTTTTCCCGTAAAGCATTAGAATTATTTCGTGAAGCAATTGTTAGTGAAGAGAGTGGATTAAAAATATGGGAGATATTGGAGAAGATTAGAGAAAATCAATCCTATCAAATAAATGAAGCAATTTATAAAAATATTCCTGAAGGATACAAAATAGATAATGATAATCTGAAAGAGCTTATCCGTTTTAATGGCTTAATGGTAAGTACCGAGATGACTCTACCTCCTGAACTATATAATAAGAACCTGTTAAAATTTATTTACAATATTTACAAAGATTGGTCTCCACTTTACAACTGGTTGGTACAACATGTCTATTATGACAAAAAATAAATTTATAAATGATATTAATTTAACAAATTTAGACAATTAATTTTATTCTTTTTACTATGATTGGATACAAATTCAATTTGAATACAGATGTGATTATTACCGAAAATAACTCTCAAAAAATTTCTCTCATTAAATTCTCTCAACTCTCGAAACATAAAGATATTCTCCATTTTATTACTACCAGACATGGAGGTTTTAGTAAGTCACCTTTCAGTTCTTTTAATTTAGCCTCACATGTTGGAGATAAACAGGATGATGTTATTAAAAATCGTGAACTTCTGGCTAGTTATTTAGGGATATCTTCTAATAGTTTTTTCTATACAAACCAGGAACACGGAGACAAAGTTTTTTTAATAAATAATCAGAATACGAAAAAAAGAAATATTGTTTCAAGCAATACTATACCTACCAGTGATGCCATGGTAACAGCTGATAAAAATAGATGCCTTTTAATATTTGTTGCTGATTGTGTACCGGTGCTGCTCTATGATTATAATAAAAAAGTTATCGGGGTTGTTCATGCAGGCTGGAAAGGAACTGTTAGTTTGATTAGCCAAAAAACAGTATGTTTGATGCAAAAACATTATGGCTGCAAGCCACAGGATATTCTTTGTGCAATAGGACCTTCCATTGGTCCCTGCTGTTATGAAGTTGGAAAAGATGTGATAGATAGAGTAAAAAATACTTTTCCTTTAGACAAAGAATCACTTCTATCTCAGCCTGATAATGAAAAATCTTTTTTTAATATATGGAATGCGAATAGATTACAACTACTAAAATGCGGGATTTTAGAAGAACATATTGAAACAGCAAATTTGTGTACATATTGTCATCATGAACTTTTTTTCTCTAGCAGAAAAGAGAATAAGCTTACCGGTCGTTTTGCTGCGGGAATAATGTTAAGAGACTGAGAGAAGCAGAAAGAAAAATGGTTTCATTATTAACTTCCCCCGTTAGATAATGAGTACCTTTCATATATTACATATTAATATTAAAAAATTTTATCTTTGCGATTTCAATTACATTACTTTACCTTACAAATCAGAACATTAAATTAACTGTGGTAAGGGCTAAACAAATACAATTTTTAAAAATTTTATAATTTTTAATAGATTCAATTGGAAGAGTAATGCAAAAATATATTAATAAGACAATAAATTTATAAGTCAAGAAATTAAGTTAAAAAATAAATATAATCATCGTCACTAACAAAGGAAAACTATAATTAAAAATGATTCAACAGAGTTAATAATCGTCTTTTACGGAAATTATTTCCGGGACAATAGAGAGTCTATTCATGGGAAAGATATGTATACCGGCAACTTTTTTAATTGTTAAAATATCTTTAACAAATTCTTTTGCTATTTTGAGCCCCTCTTCAAGACCAGCACCTTCCATCCTATTTTTAATATTCTCTGGAATTGAAATATGCCCTAGATTTTTTTCAATATAATCAATCATTTTTCTATTTTTTAGAGGCATTATACCTATAATCTTGGGAATGGAGATATGTTCAGTCATATCAAGGAATTCTTCTAATACCTTCATGCTGAAGATAGGCTGGGTTTGAATAAAATCGGCTCCAGCTGATATCTTTTCTTCTAATTTTGCTAATTCTTTTTTAGATTCAGGGCTTGCAGCAACGCCTGTTAAGAAATCTGTTCTATAGTCAG
>JAXGTM010000072.1:0-10619 GCA_040774925.1 Atribacterota bacterium
AATCCAAAAAATATTTAGTTTAAGGTATAATTAGCAATGTACCTTATTATAAAAAATATGTTTAGAAATGTAAAATTTATATACGATTTTAACTAAAAGAAAGAGCCACACTTATTTCAGTAAATGCCTCAATTCTACATGTTAATGTAATATTGAAGCAGATTGACTTAAAAAAAATACTATGGTATAAGCTAAATATATCAGGTAATTTTATTTTACCTTTTTTCTTTGCAAAATTATTATTTTCTGAAAGGAACGAAAATATGATAGAAAAGAAAATGTTATTTGCACCAGGCCCTGTTTTGAGTGCCGAAAGAGTAAAAAAGGCCGCACTAGCCCCGGATATTTGCCACAGAAGACCCATTTTTGAAAATCAGTATCAGGAAGTAAGGAATAACTTATTAAAAATATTCAGAGCAAACAAAGAAGAATATACTACTGTTGTGGTTAGTGGTTCAGGAACAGCTTCAAACGAAACAGTTATTTCTTCGGTGGCTCCGGAAAACAAAAAAATTCTATTAATCTCCAATGGAGAATTTGGCGATAGGCTTAAACAGATAATTAATTGTTATAAGCTAGGTCTTAATTTACTTGAGTTTAATTGGGGAGAATACCCGGATCTGGAAAAGATAGAAAATGAATTAAAGAATGATAAAGATATTGCCATGATCTCTATGGTTTTTCATGAAACCAGCACAGGAATGATAAATCCTGTCCATGAAGTTGGACAATTGGCAAAAAAATATGACAAAATGTACCACATTGATGCTATAAGTGCTATTGGCGGTGAAGATGTAAATGTTGTTAGAGATAATATCGATTTCTGTACCGGTGTACCAAATAAGGCTGTTGGTGGTCAACCTGGTGTATCCTTCATTTGTGTAAAAAGATCAAGGATAGAACAGATAGGAAATGTTCCAAGAAGAAATATTTACTTGAACCTGCAGCACCATATTAAAGAGGCAGAACTTCATAATCAGACCCCTAATACTCCCTCTGTGGTAATGTTTTTGACACTGAATGAAGCCCTGAAAGTATTACTGGAAGAAGGCATTGAAAATACTATTGACAGATATAAAGAATGTGCAACAATTTTAAGAGAAGGATTGCATGAATTAGGGCTAAAGTTCCTTATTGAAGACGAAAAAATTATGGCTAATACTGTGACATCAGTCTTTTTACCTCCAGAAATCAAAGTAAAAGATTTTATTAATACTATGGATGATTTAGGGTATGTACTATATCTTGGCAAAGGTCCCCTGCTGGAACAGAATCTTTTCCAGGTAGCAAATATGGGACAGATTTATCCGAGAGATTGCGAAGATATAATCGAAGTTTTCCGAAAGACTTTAAAAAAATAAATATTTATATTTATATTTATTTTTAGAGTTGTAAAAATATTTGTAATATTTACCAACAATTGAAGCCTGAAAATAAGAGAGGTAAGGAGGTAGATGTTATAAGAATATTATAGTATTTTTTCTGATTTATAAAAAAGTTGTTAGAATTGTATAAACAATAAACAAATTTAAGGAGGAAAAAGTGTTTAAAAAAACATTACCTATTGCTATTATAGCTCTATTAATAATATTTGCATCAACCAGTATTATATCTGCCCAGCCAATAAGATGGAGATTACAGTCATATGCTGGCCCGGCTTTAAATGACCATGTTTGTAAAAATGCTATTGATGAATTTAATAAAGCAGCTAATGGAGAGATGATTATTGATGTTTATGCAGCTGACCAATTAGTACCACATGGAGAGCTATTCAATGCTTTACAGTCTGGCACTGTTGATATGGCTGTTAGCGATGACTACTCGATGGGTTCTCCGGCAGATGTAGCAATATTCTCAGCCTATTTCCCGGCAATTGCCCGTTACGGATTAGATATTGATGCTTTATGGAGACATTATGGATTAGATGAAATCTGGGAAGAAGCCTACAATGAGATAGATGGTGTTACCTGGTTATCTCAGGGAAGCTGGGACCCGTGCAATATAGCTAGCACAAAGCCGATCAGAAGCGTAGAGGATTTGAAAGGTCTAAGACTCTTTACCTCTTTATTTAATGGGAAATTTTTAGAAGAACAGTTTGGTGTTGTGCCAATAGTTATGCCTGTTGAAGACGTAGAAATGGCTTTACAGACTGGAATGTTAGACGGAGTTAGCTGGTCTGGAATAACTGAGCTTTACACCATAGGCTGGTCCGAAGTATGTGACTATTTCCTGACAAACCCGATCTCGGGTGCATGGTCTGGTGGATGGTTTGTTAATACCGAGTCATGGGAATCAATTCCAGAACATCTGCAACAGCTTCTGCGTTTAGCAATCGAAAAATCACATTATTACAGACTGCACTGGTACTGGTGGGGTGAAGCCAGATACAGAGCTTATGGGGATGCTTTTGAACTAACCTCTATTCCTGATAGTGAATGGACCTCTTTAGAAGAACAGGCTGCTAAGTATTGGGATACCTTTGCCCAACAGAGTGACAGATTTGCCAGAGTTATTGAAGCTTTCAGAGACTATGCAGAAACAATGGAAAAAGCCGGACCTCCGTATCGTTATTAGTTTAAAAGAAGAAATAATTGTTTAAGATTAATTTGAAATCGAACATGCATATTTTAAGATTGACAAAATTACTATAAAAAAATAAAATTTCCCCGGTTTATCTATTCACTTTTTTTGGTGAACAGGTGAGCCCGGGGAAATTTTATCTTCAGACCAAGGGGGGAATCAGATTATAATGATTAAAGCTGCGAAAATGTATGTAAAGATTATAGACAAAATATCCACTTTCATTGGAAGTGTTATAAGATTTCTTGTATTGGCTACTATTGGCCTGCTAGTATTTGAGGCTCTTTCTAGAAATCTCTTTAATGCTCCGCATAAGTGGGCATTAGAGATGACACAGTTTATTAATGGAACCTATTATCTAATTGGAGGGGCATTTACATTGCTCGTTGGAGGACATGCCAGAATGGATTTTTTATATGAAGATTGGTCTCCGCGAAAAAAAGCTTTTTTTGATATTTTGACTGTTGTATTCGAAATCACTTTTCTGGTAGTGCTTATCAATGGTGGATATAAAAGTGCTGCATATGCACTTAAATACAAACAGATTACATATTCTGCCTGGGGACCTCCTATTGCTCCAATAAAAATTATCAGTATAGTTGGAATGTGTTTTATGCTCTTACAGAGTATATCTGAGCTTATTAAAGATTTGTCAATTGCTATTGGTAAGGACGACCAGTGGTTTACCAGAAGGCAAGAGGAGATAACATGAGTTACGAATTAGTTGCAATATTAATGTTTCTGACCATGTTTGTTGTCCTCCTGACAGGACGACAAATTTATGCAATTATTGGTGGTGTGTCAGCAATATTTGCATTAATTCTTTGGGGTAAAGGCGGAGTATCTATGCCATTCCATGCCAGTTTTACTCTTATGAACTGGTATCCTTTGGTTACTCTTCCAGTTTTTATATATATTGGATATTTGTTTTCAGAATCAAAAATTTCTGAAGACCTATTCCAAATGCTTCATATTACTGTCGGACCACTTAGGGGCGGGTTGGCCATCGGTACTATTATTCTTATGGCAATAATTTCAGCAATAAATGGGCTTAGTGTTGGTGGGATGAGTGTTGGTAGTAGTGTAGCGCTTCCCGAGATGCTGAAACGAAAGTATGATAAAAAAATGGTAATAGGCACTGTTATGGCGGGCAGTTCACTTGGAATCTTAATTCCCCCTAGCGTTGTGCTTGTACTTTATGGGATGATTGCCAGGGTTCCAGTTGGACGTTTATGGGTTGCAGGCGTTATCCCTGGATTGGTGCTGTCAGGCCTATTTATTCTCTATATTGTAATAAGGTGTAAGATTCAGCCAGAAATGGGGCCTGCTTTACCAAGAGAAGAATGGGATATACCTGTTAAAGATAAGCTTAAAGCCTTCAGAGCAGGACTGCTCCCTTTATTTATTATTTTCATGATGTCAGGCTTATTTTTTATGGGAATAACCAGCTTGGTTGAAAGTTCTGCAGTCGGAGCTGTTGCTACAACTATCGCTGCTGCTGTTAAAAAAAGATTAAACTGGAAAGTGATAAATAAAGTTTTAAATCAGACTCTTATTGTGAGCTGTATGTTCATGTGGGTTGTTATGGCAGCAATGGGCTTTGCAGCAATATTTGACGGATTGGGTGCCGTACATGCTATTGAGTCATTATTTTTAAGATATGGACTTGGCCCATGGGGTACCATACTCATAATGCAGCTTTCATTTATGCTTTTAGGTACTTTTCTTGATGATACTGCAATGCTGATCATTGTTGCACCGCTCTATATTCCATTGGTAATGAAATTAGGATTTGACCCGGTCTGGTATGGTGTTTTATATACAATAAACTGCCAAATTGCTTATTTAACTCCGCCATTTGGATACAATCTATTCTTAATGAGAGCTATGGCACCAAAAGATATTACCCTTAGAGAAATCTATAGCTCAATACTCCCCTTTGTTTTAATTATGGTAGTTGGATTAGTTATGATTATGCTTTTCCCACAAGTTGCCATGTGGTTACCTAATAAATACTTTTAGTGGTTAAAAGTTTATATGAGGATAGAGGAAGTTGAGCTTGGTTATCACTAAAAATAGCTAAGCTCAACTTTTGCATATATTTTTAATATATTTCTAATAAAATATTGGCACTCACATTAAATAAATTCCCAAGGTATTAATTGCGAGTTATTCAGTATAATAATTAAACTAATTATAGAAAATAAATAATCTGTCAATATTACAATTGTGAATAAAAATTATACAAAATAAGAATATCTAGCCCAGAATTAAATACCAGCATATTGCAAATACTTTAAGTATTTAGCTTATTATAAAATTGTATAAATCTCACAACATGTATAAATTGTTGTTTTAAAAATAGACATTTAATGAAAATGCTGAAGAGTTATAAAGTAAGGAGGAATGTTTTAAGGATAAATAGAAATGGTTGCTTATTTTGAATAGATTTACCTTAAAAAATTAGATTAATGAGTGAATATATTATTTCAATCGATCAGGGCACAACAGCTACAAAAGTAGTTTTACATTCTCTTGGTGGAGAGTTAAAGGCAATAAGCACTCATCCCATTAAACAGATATACCCTCAAGATGGATGGGTAGAGCATGATCCTTTCGATATATTGGAATCTATTAAAAAAGGCATAAAAGCTGTTATTGAAGAGGCAGGAATAACAGGAAAACAGGTTCTGGCTATTGGGATTGACAATCAGGGAGAAACCATTATTGCTTTTGATAAAAATACTGGTGAACCTTTATACAATGCAATTGTATGGCAAGACAGGCGAACAAGTGATTATTGCAATCAACTTAAAAAAAGAATTGATGAATCGATTATTACTGAAAAAACAGGATTATTTTTTGACCCTTATTTTTCTGCACCCAAGATGAATTGGTTGATAAAGAATGTGGATAAAGTTAAAAATGCATTGAAGAACGGTTCTGCTATTGTTGCCACATCAGACGTCTGGTTCCTGTTTATGCTTACAGGCAAAAAAACTATCTTAACTGATGTTACTACCGCTTCCAGGACGCTATTGTTTAATATTAATACCTTCGAGTGGGATAATGAATTACTTGATTTATTTGAGATACCTTTTGAAGTATTACCTGAAATCGTTCCTTCTGCTTATAATTTTGGATTGAGTAATCCTGAATTATGCTCTGGAATAATCTCTCCTTTTAATGCCTCAGTAGTAGATCAGCAGGCATCACTTTTTGGTCATACCTGTTTTTATAAAGGTGATGCAAAAATAACCTATGGAACAGGTGGATTCCTGTTGCTCAATATTGGTACGGAAAGAATAAAATTAAAAGATAAAATATCATTAACTATTGCTGCACAATATGATAAAAATATTAATTACGCAATTGATGGAGGGGTCTATTGCGTTGCTTCCTGTATCAACTGGCTTATAAATGAATTAAAAATAGTTTCTAGCCCGAAAGAGATTGATGAAATGAAATTTGATCCAAGTGAAGTATGTACTACATATTTCATCCCCTCAATGGCAGGCATCTCTGCTCCTTACTGGAAATCAGATGTCAATGGTGCTTTTTTTGGCTTATCACTTAACACAAAAGGTGAAGACCTGGTAAGGGCAGTACATGAAGGGGTAGCTTATAGATTTTTAGAACTGGTTGATATAATTAGGAATAATGGATTTAATGAAATTACAGAGATATCTGTTGATGGTGGAGTCAGCAGAAATGACTTCCTTATACAGTTTCAGGCAGACCTGTTAGGGACAAAAATTAACAGACCAATTGTCCGAGAGGCAACTTCATTAGGGTGTTTTTATCTGGCTGGACTAAAAAGTGGAATCTGGAATGATGTAAAAGAATTAAAAGGAAAGACTGAAATCGAAAAAGTATTTTTACCTGAAAAAGACAATTCCTTAAAAATAAAAAATTATAAGAGATGGCAAAATGCAATTAAATCTGTGATAAGCTGGCACGAAAGCTTTTAAATGCCTTACTTTATCATCTTTTGTATAATTACAACACAGATATGTATTATCATAAGGTCTTTATTTTTAGACTGAATATATATAAAGCAGTTCTATCTGTAAATATATTTATTGCACTTTTTATGATTATGAAAGGAAGATGCTTTCCCTATTCTGTAAGTAGTGGTTAAAATTTTCTAACAATGAAATACTTAATCATCTCATATTTATTAATTACAATGATACCTTAACTGGCCATCTTAAGCTTAAACATTCTTTACACTTCAGAACATTTTCACGTATTTCGGTGATTTAAAAGTATATGCTTTCAAATATAAGCGAACGTATTTTACAGTTTATTTAATGTAGGATAAAAATGCTTAATTTTTGAAAATTTATTATTATCATTGCCAAATATTATTTTACTGCAAAAAAACTATCTACTTAAGAATATTTCAAAACTTGACAAAATGAGCAATTGTTTAAAACTTAAATGGTTCAAGTTTTAAACAATTATATTAAATCATTTATTTTTCAATGCATTGTGAATTATTGCAATAAATGAGGAGGGGAATATGGAAATTAAAGCAACTATTCTTTGTGAAAATTGTGTGTTTACTGGTAGTGGTACAATTGCTGAGCATGGCTGGTCGGTATATCTGGAGACAGAACAGGGAGATTATCTCTTTGATACTGGTAGTGGTAAAACAATTATTAATAATGCACAATATTTTAAAAAAGATTTGTCCAAACTAAAAGGTATTATTTTGAGCCATCACCATTATGACCATACAGGTGGGCTTTTATCCGTTCTTGACATTAGTAGAAAAACTAAAGTATATTCTCATCCTGAACTTTTTAAAAATAGCTATAGTTTACGAAATGGAATCGAACGATATATAGGAATTCCATATCGGAAGGAAATTTTGGAGAGTAAAGGGGCTGAATTTATCTACAATACCGAATTTAAGGAGATTGCTCCGGGAATGATACTTAGTGGAGAAGTCCCAAGAAAAACCTCTTTTGAAAAGGGTGATACCGGGCTAATCTTGAAAAGTGAGAAAGGTTATCTACAGGATATCGTGATTGATGACCAGACCTTAATAATTAATACAAAAAAGGGTTTAGTCATTGTGCTGGGATGTTCTCATTCAGGTATTATTAATATACTAAATCATGTTGTGGAGAGAACGGGACAAAAGCATATACATGCTATTTTTGGAGGCACACACCTTGGTCCAGTTAGTGAGGAGGCTAAATCCAGAAGCATAGAAGCTTTAAAAGAGTTTGATATAGAGAGGATAGGTACTTCTCATTGTACAGGATTAGAAACCTCAATACGTTTATACAGAGAATTTGGAAAACGATTCTTTTTCTGTAATGTTGGAACAACGATAGAAGTCTAAAACCATTAACAAAATTATAGAAAAAGAATTTTTTAATAATAAGAATATTTACAAGGGATTGGTATACATGTAAATATTTGAAAAAAGCATTGATAAATATCATCGAAAATACTAATATAATAACATCATAGTTACATTATAATAATATTAAAAATCATAAATGATATTCGAAAAGGAGCAAAAAATGCACGAATTTTTGGAGAAACAGTTTCAACTCTCTAAGAATGGAACAGATGTAAGGACAGAAATCATTGCTGGATTTACAACCTTTATGACTATGGCTTACATTATCTTTGTTAACCCCTCTATTTTAAGTGATGCTGGTATGCCCTGGAATGGTGTTTTCATAGCCACAATAATGGGTGCCATTTTAGGAACAGTATGTATGGCTTTATTTACCAATTATCCTTTTGCCCTTGCTTCTGGAATGGGTCTTAATGCTTTTTTTGCATATACCGTAGTATTAGGTATGGGGGTAAGCTGGCATATTGCCCTGGGAATAGTTTTTGTAGAAGGACTTGTATTTATAATCCTAAGTCTTTTACCAGTTAGAGAGATGATTATAAACTGTATACCAATGGGTTTGAAAGCATCGATAAGTGCAGGTATAGGTCTTTTTATTGCCTTTATAGGTTTACAGAATGCTGGACTGGTTATAAGAGATGATGCAACCCTTGTAACAATAGGAAATATATTTAATGGTACTGGATTAGTTGCCATCTCTGGCCTGGTTATTATGGGGGTTTTACATACTCTGAAGGTAAAAGGTTCAATTCTCTGGGGTATTCTGGGAGCAACCCTTATTGGGTATCTTCCTGGTTTAAATGTTACCCCACCTTTTCAAGGGTTGGTTGCCATACCTCAGTTTAGTGATTGGAGTGAAGTATTATTTAAAATGGACATTAGAGGAGCGCTCGATATTTCACTAATAGCTGTTATTTTTTCATTCTTATTTGTAGATATATTTGATACTGCTGGAACATTGGTAGGTGTTAGCACTCAGGCAGGATATCTCGACAAAGATGGCAATTTACCCAGGGCAAGCGGGGCTTTGCTTGCTGATGCTATTGGGACAGCTGGAGGGGCAATATTTGGCACCAGTACCGTAACTACTTATATTGAATCAGCTTCAGGAGTTTCAGAAGGCGGAAGGACTGGATTAACAGGTATAGTGGTATCCATACTGTTTTTCTTGTCTCTTTTCTTAAAACCATTGGTAGGTATAGTTCCTGGTGCTGCAACTGCACCAGCATTAATTGTAGTAGGTACAATGATGGTTAGCAATATACTGCATATAAACTGGGAAGATTTTTCAGAAGCACTACCCGCCTTTGTATGTTTAATTGCTATCCCAATGACTTATTCTATTGCTAATGGCATCGCTTTGGGATTTATAACATACCCTTTAATCAAACTGTTAAGTGGAAAAGGGAAAGAAGTACATGGTTTGGTTTATATTCTTGGCATACTTTTTGCACTTAAATTTATCTGGTTATAGAATAAATATCTACTAATTACTTCAAATTAGAAAATTTAAAGAATCGATAGTTGGAATAAAGCTGACTCATATTTTATAGTCTTCTTTATTCCAACTTTTTTAATTAATAGAAAAATATATAAAAATGTTTCTAATATATTGTTAAACTAATAAACAAAAATATTATCAAGCTGAGGTTGGACAGTGGATTTCGGGCAGATTGTTTTGATTTTAATAGTTGGTATTGTTTCGGGTTTTGTTAGCACTTTAGGTGGGGGAGGCTCTTTGCTTACAATGCCATTTTTAATTTTTTTAGGTTTACCACCAGCTGAGGCAAATGGAACGAATCGTATAGGGTTATTCGTTCAAGACCTGGTTGGAATAATCAGTTTTCGGAGCAAAGGATATTTTTTCCCAAAAACAAGTATTATTTTAGGTGTTCCAGCAGTTCTAGGTTCCATATTGGGAGTAAGGTTAGCAATATCTATATCTGGTGACCTATTTGAAAAGATATTAGGCATAATAATGATAATTGTTTTGATAACAATATTGACACGACCAGAAAAAAAATTCATTAAAGAACTTGAAGGTGAAAACTGGAGTATTATCAGAACAATTGTTGCAATGATTGTCTTTTTTGGTGTCGGATTTTATGGAGGTTTTATACAGGCAGGCGTTGGATTTGTTATAATCATTGCCTTAACTCTAATAACAGGAATGTCTTTAGTTAAGATAAACTGTCTAAAAATATTTGTTAGATTTGCTTTTACTGTGTCCTCATTATTAATTTTTAGCATCAATGGAAAAGTTCATTTATTGATAGGTTTAATTTTAGCTACCGGTACCTCTGTAGGAGCCTATTTTGGCAGTATAGTAGCAATCAATCAAGGGGAAAAGTGGATTAGAATTTTTCTGACTATTTCCATTTTGGCAATGGCAGCAAAATTGTGGGGTTTGTTTTAGCTATATAGAGATAGATTAAAAATATATTGGTTGTTAACCTCGGGTGTCGATTGACTAACAAAACCATAATATATAAGAATTAAAGGATTAAGCATATTTGTTGATAATAAAAAGCTTGATTATGGAAGATAGATAACAAAGTTGTAAAATCAAATTAATTGACAAGAAAGTAGTTTTATTTAAGAAAATGATGATACATTATTGATTTAAATTACTTGTTTAAGTGCTAATTAATTTACTTAT
>JAXGTM010000073.1:0-10613 GCA_040774925.1 Atribacterota bacterium
TAGAATAATTGTTAGAATAATCAATTGTCCTTTCCTCTCCTCTCAAGATATTTTGCTATATACAGCGTTGCAACATACGACAGCAGTGCATATACAATAGCTACATCAATATAGATTATTTCTTCAAAAGCAGCACCGAACAATATCATTGCTGCTACTATATAGGTGTTTATAGTATCTAAAGCAACAACCCGGTCAGGGACCGTAGGCCCTGTTATAAGGCGGAATAACGGCAATATAATAAAAAAAGCTATTATTACAGCGGTTATTAAGAAAAAATTCATTAGTTGTATCATTCAGTAATCCTCCTCACCCATGTGGGGAAAGTACCACAAATGTCCTCAATAGAAGGCTTTAGATTAGTAACATTAATCCAGTGAATGTAAAGGTCGTTAGTCTCCTCATCAATGTCCACACTCAAAGTACCTGGGGTAAGAGTAATAGAATTCGCTAGCATAGTTATAGCTCCATCCCCCTTCAAGCCAGGAGATATTTTAACAATACCCGGATTAATTTTACCGGTTATAACTCGATAGGCAACATCAATATTTGCATGTGCCAGAGCTACTAAAAAAGGACCAAAAAAATAAGACAAAAACAATATCCATTTCATAGGATTTAAAAAACGATATGATTTTTTCTGGAATAACACTTTAGAAGCCATAGCAGCGACAATTATGGCAATTATTACACCCGCTAAGATTTCATAATTACTCCAAAATCTCAATATCTCTCCCTGACTGGCAGTTAAAAAAAGGTAGGCAATAAAACTCAAAACAAAAGTGACTAAAAAAGGTATCATCACATCACCTCACAATGGGTCTGGTTTTATAAATAAATATACACTAATAGTATATAGTATAGTATGTTATTTCCTATGCTATAAGAACATGGTTTGATTTGGCATTTAAATAATAGTAAATTTCGTAAGAAGGCAATGTATAAGGATATTTCTGTTTTCCAGGTCTCCTATTTTTAGCACATGGGGTAAGATGGACTCTATGAGGGGTACTGTCTCTCTTTTTGGAAAAGGAAATTAATATCTCCTCCTCAATAGGGGCACAAATAATAAATTGTAATTTTTTGATATCTAAGCTTTTATTTGTTACAAAATTATTTGTTATAATTATTGGTTCTCTCAACATAACATCAAATGTTCTTTGTCCATTCTACTCTATTATTTCAGTGCCAGGGGATATCCCTTCTTTCCAGGAAGACTCTTCCTTTTTAACTAAAACTGTAACTTTTTCTACCAGATGCTTTTTGTTAATGACGAAAAATAATCCACTGCTAATATGTTCTTTGTTGCCAGCTTCCCATATATTGACAGCTTCAGCAGATTCATCAATAATTTCACTTAAAATACTTTTTAGATTAAGAATAAAATATCTAAGATAATTATTTTGGTCAAACTCCACCAATGCTATAATAATCTCTAATATTTCTTTTCCGACCCATATTGCCCATTCAGAAGAAACACATCCTTTTGCTATTGTTTGATATAAATTATCTAAAGCCTCTACCCATAAAATAAAACTTAACTACCTGTTAATTTTTATGTTTCTATTATTACATAATAACTTGCCGGGACAGTTTCTATGAGATTAACTCCTATAGCAAAAAAGGGGTGTCTTTTGTATCTTCTTATACATCGCCAATATCTTTAATATTTAAAGGCCTTTGATTATCAGTTTTTTAATAATGGTGCCGGGAGGGGGATTTGAACCCCCACAAGTATACACCTACCAGCCCCTCAAGCTGGCGCGTCTACCTATTCCGCCATCCCGGCCTTTTTATATTTGTAAAGAACGTTTCATGTATGTAATGTCTGTTGTAACTTTATTTCATTACACTATTTAAAAATTCTTTCCATTATAATAATTATATTATGTGTTTTTAACAAAGAACAGTATATTATATTAAAAGTAACAACTGTTCTTTAAGTCTCCACCTTCATCTATTATATCTATTATAACAGTTGTATCAATTTATCATTTTCGATTATTCCTGGTATACGTCCTCGCTTGGCAACAGGCTTACCGTTCACCTCTTTAATATCCAGAGTCATATCGATTGGTGAGGCATCACTTATATAACTACCTACTCCAAAAGCATCAACAGCCTCTTTACTTAACAGGTCGATCCTCTCCGGTGTAACGCCTCCTGACACAAATATTTTTACATATGAATACCCAGCCAGGTCTAAACGGGCACGTATTTCCTTTACTAATGCTGGAGATACTCCGCCCCTTTCACTGGGGGTATCAAGACGAACACCAAGTAAATTTTTTCCCAGAGCTTCTGCTACTCTGAGCGATTCTTCGGCTTCATCCTTAAAGGTATCAATCAATATAACTCTTTGAATGTCGGGAGAAAAACATTCATGATATGCCTTTGCCGCTTTAACCGTGTCTCCAATTATTATTATAACTGTATGGGGAATTGTGCCTTGAGGCTCCTGTCCCATCAGTTTAGCACCCAAAACACAGCTTGCTCCATCAACACCACCAATTATAGCTGCTCTTTCCATAACCGGAGCTACAGCAGGATGAATATGTCGTGAACCAAAACAGATAATTTTTTTGCCACGTGAAACTTCACGGCATTTGCGGGCTGCAGTTGCCCAGGCAGAACTGCTAGCTAAAATTCCTAAAATTATTGTTTCATACACTCCAAACTCATTGTAGGGGCCTTGAATTCTCATTACCGTCTCTTTAGGCTGAAAAATCTCTCCTTCAGGCAATGACCAGAGTTTTATTTTTTTATCTTTAAGTAAATTGAAAGTCTCTTCAATGCCAACGAAAACACCTGAACGTCTGGCAAATATTTCAGCAGTTACTTCAGTGCCATCAAGTTTTAAGTGTTTTAGAACTTCTATAGCACGAATGAAATATATATCTGTTGTCAATCCCTCTTCAATCTCTTCATGGTTTGCAGAAAACAATTTTCGGTTAGGATCAACTTGATAGTTTTTTACTTTTTCAGTTGTAAACATTTTTTTATTCAAATGAATAGCTCCAGTTTGATTCCTGCACTATTAATAAATTAAAATATTATATTATGCTCATCAATATAGATGACACCATAAATAATACAGCGATGGTTGTAGTCAGTCTAAGTAAAAATACTTCTTTCCCTTTTCTCCCTCTATGTTCAGCAAAAGTTCCTCCACCAAAGATTCCACCACCTTGACTCGCTTTCCTGGATTGGAACAATACTACTGCTATTAGTGCTATGCTTAATAATATCTGTATCAGCATTAACCATGTTGGCATTGTTTTTCTCCTTTAGTTAATCAACAGTTACTTTTTAATAAATTTATTGAAACAGTATGCTCATGAATGATAACACATTTATCATTCTGCTTCAAGATAGCAGCTTAATAAATTTATAAATATATTTACAGGTGTTTATATTTTATTAGCCTGGAAAATGCTAACGCATTCAGACTTGAGCCCCCTACAAGTGCACCATCAATATCAGACTCCGACATTAAGGATTCGATATTCTCTGGATTGACACTTCCACCATAAAGAATTCTAATCTGCTGAGAAATGGTACCATCATATTTTTTCTCAACCAGTTTACGTATATATTTAACCATTTCATTGGCATCCTGGGGAGTTGATGATTTTCCAGTACCTATAGCCCAAATAGGCTCATAAGCAAATACAGCACTGGTAATCTGTTGACCATCCAGAACATTAAAAATTGCTTCCATTTCTTCCCTGACCACTTCCTGAGCCTTACCTGCCTCTTTTTCGGATAATTTCTCGCCAACACAAATAATGGGTTTTATCCTGAATTTAATCGCCTGTAGAACTTTCTTCGCAATCATTGTAGAACTTTCTTTGAAAAAATCCCTCCTTTCAGAATGCCCTAATATTACATAATCACAACCAATATTTTGCAACATTCTGGCAGAAATCTCTCCGGTAAAAGCTCCATCATCCATGCAACACATGTTCTGTGCACCCAAAACAATATTAGTATCCTGAATCAATTCTCTCGCTACCCATAAAGAGGTAAATGGCGGACATATGACTATCTCCGTTTCTGTGTAACCATTAACATGATTTATTAAATCTTTTATTAAAGAAATGCTCTCAGTAACACTCTTATTCATCTTCCAATTGCCTGCAATCAATGGCTTTCGCATTTAAACTCTCCCTGTAAAATTATTTTATTAAACCCCACCTGGCTGGCAGGGTTTATTTGAAGGATATTAAGCAATCTCTTAGATTAAAATCTGTAATCTAAACAAAATTTGTATCACATTATTTTGAGATATATTTTATCAGGTCAACAACTCTACATGAGTAACCCCATTCATTGTCATACCATGATACTACTTTAACCATATTGCCATCAACTACCATAGTAGAAAGACCATCAACTATGGATGAGAATGGATTCCCATTATAATCAATGGAAACTAGCGGAAGCTCATTATAATCCAGTATGCCTTTAAGGCGATTTTCAGAAGCCTCCTTTAATGCATGATTAACCTGTTCAACAGTAACTTCTCTTTTCAGCCAGGCGGTCAGATCAACTACCGAAACATTTGATGTAGGTACCCTGAAAGCCATTCCATTTAACTTTCCTTTTAATTCAGGAATTACCAGTGTAACTGCCTTTGCTGCCCCGGTTGTAGTTGGTACCATAGATAGAGCAGCAGCTCTTGCACGCCTTAAATCACTCTTATGCGGAGTATCAAGCAGCATCTGGTCAGATGTATACGAATGGATAGTTGACATTATTCCTTTTTCAACCCCGAATGAATCGTGTAATACTTTTATTATCGGTGCCAGACAATTGGTTGTACACGATGCATTAGATATTATATGGTGTTCTGCATCGATATATTCTTTTTCATTGACACCTAAAACAATAGTGATATCTTCTCCTTTGGCTGGGGCAGTGATGATTACTTTTTTAGCTCCCGCGAGTAAGTGTCTGCTAGTGCTTTCTCTATCTCTAAATAAACCCGTTGCTTCTACTACTATTTCAACTCCCAATTCTTTCCATGGTAAATCAGAAGGTTCTTTTATTCTTAATACTTTTATCTCTCTTCCGGCAACTCTCATTGTATCATCATTAACTTCAACTTCTTCTTTCAGCACACCGTGAATCGAATCATATTTTAAGAGATGCGCCAGACTTCTGGCATCAGTAACATCATTAACTGCAACAAAATCAACATTATTTTCTCTCAGGGATGCCCTCAAAACATTTCTACCGATTCTACCAAAACCATTGATCCCTACTCTAACACCCATATTTCCTCCTTATCAATTCAATCAATTGTAATATTTATTATTTCTATTAATTTTTTGTTTAATGTACTCTCCTCAATTTAGCAGAAGGTATATTCATAATTATACGATATTTGGCAACTGTCCTTCTAGCTACCCTTATTCCTTCACTTTTTTGAAGCAATTCAACCAATTCCTGATCCGAGTGAGGTTTATAAGGATCTTCTCTCTCAAGATAATTTTTTATTAAATTCTTTATTCTCCTGGAAGAAACAACTTCTTCATTATCTTGTATCAATCCCGTTGAAAAAAAATATTTAAAATCATACATCCCTCTGGGTAATTGAATTTTTTTTGATTTTATTGCACGGGACACGGTTGATTTATTCAAGCCAAGAGAATTGGCAACATCCTCCATAGAAAGAGGTTTAAGATAAGCAACCCCTTTTTCCAAAAAATCATACTGATAATCTACGATAAATCTACTTATATTAATAATAGTATTTCTTCTCTGCTCTATACATTTCAGAATCCATTTAGCTGAATTAATTTTTTTCTGAAGATACTTCAGGGTCTCCCGGAGCTCCATCCATTTTTTTTGGGAAACCGTATCCTGATTTTTTAGTTTTTCAGCAAGTTTATATTCTGTAAAAATTTTTTCATATAATAAATTTGTTCTTATTTCAGGGTAAATACTGTGATTTTCCATTATTTCAAATTGGTCATTCACTTTCTTTACTATTATATCGGGCACTAAAAAATTTACTTCTTTACTGTGATAAAAAGCTCGGCCCGGTTTTGGGTCAAAATGTTTTCTAATAATATCCAGTAGGTGTTGGGCTTCCATACATGAAATATGCATATCTTTACTAATATTCTTAAAATCTTTTTTTGACAATTTGTCTAAATGAAACAAAATTATATTTTTGAGATATTTTTTTTCTGGCAACTGTAAATATTTTAGTTGTAATAACAAACACTCTTTTAAATTTCTGGCCGCTATTCCAGGAATTGAACAATTCTGAATCATTGCTAAAACTAATCTGACTTTTTTTTCTGATACATTAAGGTCCTGTGCTGCCTCATTACAGCTAATTGCAAGATATCCATTATAATCGATATTTCCAATTAAATACTCACCTATTTTCCATTCTAGATCATCTCTAGATACTATTTTAAAATTAAATAAAAGATATTCTGATAAAGATATTTTATTTAAATTCCCATCTAAAGCCTCTTCTTCTCTTATTTTCTCAAAAGGGATATTAGATAGATTTTTGTTACTGATAATACTCTTATGTATAGAAAGAAAATCAATCAAGCCTTTATCATCTTTTTGATTTAATTCATTTTCCAATTCATCTTTTGCTGGTTCCATTTCAGCAATCGGTGAATCATTCTGGTCATAATTCATTTCTAATACAGGGTTATCCTGAGATTCTTTTTCCAACCACTTGTTTAGTTCTATGTTGTTCAACTGCAATATCTTTATTGACTGATGCATCTGTGGTGAAAGATTTAATGACTGCTTTTGTTTTATAAGCAAATTTTGCTTCATGAATCTTTCCTATTTAAAAAATAATTTCTCAATGAATTTTTTTATCAGCAATCGATTTTAGTATATATTTTACCATTAATCATCAATTTTTCAAAAATTTGTAAGAGTAGCAAATTCCCCGTTCTATTCAATCATGATTCACTAATTGACATATAATTGTTTGCTATTTCTTCAATTTTCTTAAGTCTGTGAAAAACACCAGACTTGGTTATTCCTCCACCTAAAATCTCAGCAAGCTCCTGAATACTTGCATAGGGGTGATCCATTCGTGCCCTGGCAACATCTTTTATGCTGGGAGGCAACTTATCCAAGCCTATCTCCCCGGCAAGTATATCAATATAAAACAACTGTCTTGAAGCTGAAGCAACCGTTTTATCCAAATTGGCAGTTTCACAATTAACCAATCTGTTTACAGTATTTAAAATATCCTTTCGTACAATAATATCCTGGAAATTTAATAGCGCTCTCTGCACACCTATAAAGCCTAAAAACTCAAATATTTCTTCACTCTTTTTTAAATAAACAGTCCATTTTTTTTGCCAGAAACTCATTTTTGCTGAAAATAAAAAATTGTGTAGAACATTTTCTATCATCCTGGCAATCACTTTTGAAGGACAGGATATCTCCAGATGATACATTCTCTCAGGGTCATTTACAAAACCACCTGCTAAAAAAGCTCCTCTCAAAAACGATTTATTGGAATAATCTTTTATGTTCTGTTTTCTTTCTGCCCCTTTTAAAGTACTATGAATTAATTTTCCATGATAATCATGTTCTAGTTTAAATGTATTTAAAATGTGTTTTACCTTATTTTTATCACTTATAATTATTGAGTATCTTTTTTTTCTATAGTTGATTTTATCTATTTCTATTTTAGCTTCATATAAAAAGATTTTTTTTAGTAAAATATAGACTACTTTAATCATGGAAGGGCTATCTAAAGCTATTGTTAGCATTCTTTTCTGGCATACCCTGCCATTCATTATTATAAAGGCATAAAGTTCACTCTTTTGTTCATTTTCATTAGATGGGATTATGCGTGCCAGTTCTTGTTTAACCAGTGGTGAAAAATACAATTATCTCTTCTCCTTGGATATTTGTTCCATAATCAGTTTTGCCAGTTTTTCAGAATTGTGACGGGCAAAATTATATTCTGACAATAATTCTTGTTTTAATACTCTGGTCTTTTTGTTAAAATAAGGAGGCAGGTCATCCCTAACCATGCACGCCCCCTCTTTTTTATATCTTTCAGCCACCTGCTTGCTTAATCTCTGGCTATTGAGTAGGACTAAATCCAGGCAATTATGAGGAAGATATTTTATAACCTCATTAACATGCATTGATGCAGTGTAATTATCTGTTTCTCCTGGTTGGGTCATTACATTGCATATATAGGCCTTTAATGCATCAGATTGACAAATGGCTTCTGGAATATTCTTGACCAATAAATTACAAATTACACTCGTATAAAGGCTACCTGGTCCAAGAATGATAATGTCCGCAGACTGAATTGCCTGAATTGCTTCCGGCAAAGGCATTACATCTGCAGGCTCTATATAAATAATATCTATTTCCTCTTGGTTTTCAGAAAATTTATCTTCACCCTTTATAAGTGCATTGTTTTTTAATTTCGCGCAAAGAGTAACATTATCTGTAGAAGCGGGAAGTACTTTTCCTCTAATAGCAAGTATCTCACTTGACTTTTCGATAGCTTTAGAAAAATCACCACTTACTTCCGACATAGCAGTAATAAATATATTACCAAAACTATGCCCCTGTAAACTTCCATTACTAAACCTGTGCTGGAAAAGTTTTTTCATCAGCAATTCTTCAGTAGAAAGAGCTACCAGACAATTTCTTATATCGCCTGGCGGCAATACGCCCAGTTCATCTCTTAATCTCCCTGAACTCCCTCCACTGTCAAAGGCTGTTACTATAGCAGTAATGTTGCTGGTATAAGTTTTTAAGCCTCTTAGCAATGTATAAAGACCGGTTCCTCCGCCAATAACCACTATTCGTGGACCTTTTTCTAGTTTTCTCTGTTCATAGATAATTTCAGGCACCAGGTTAACCTTGTTAGGAATAAAATATTTTAAAATAGAACGATTAATATTAGAAATACCTAATATTATCAACATGGAACCCAAAATTATCAATATCGTACCGGAAATAAAGGGGGCAAATTGGTAGTAGATAAATAAGTTTTTTATTTGATTTTTGATCCATAAAAACCTGGTAAGATCGATGAGGTATATCAAGCCAACTGCCATAAATATTGTACCAAGCAGTACCAGAAGCAAAAAACGCTTGACCCTCATTCCTGGATAAAACCATCTTAACAGTGGTTTTAATTTGTGTTCTTTTTTTAACATTTTAGTATCTCAAAGCTTCTCTTTAAGAATTTTTTCTTCCTTTCTGATATCTCTATGCCTTACAAAAACTGTATATTCTTTTGATTTTAATAATTGACCTAGTTCATTTGCTATGAAAACTGAACGATGCCTTCCTCCTGTGCAGCCTATTGCAATAGATAAATAATTTTTCCCTTCTTTTAGATAATAAGGAATAAGAAAGTCTATTATTGAAAAAAACTGCCTCATAGCTTGCTGGGCAACTGGAAATTGTTGAAAAAATTTTTTAACTCTCTCATCCTTACCCGATAATTCACTTAACTCATTGTTATAAAATGGGTTAGGAAGAAATCTGGCATCGAAAACGATATCTACATCAATTGGTATACCGTATTTATATCCAAAGGATATTATATTAATCTGTAGACTGTGGACTTTATCTTTTTGAAAATATTTTCTAATTTCTGTATTTAGTTGTTTTGTATCCAGACCAGAGGTATCAATTATAATACTTGCCCTAGATTTTAATTCATTTAATTTTTTTCTTTCTTCCTGAATGCTGTTTAATATACTATTTGAGGTCTGCAGTGGGTGCTTCCTTCTAGTTTCACCGAACCTTCTTACAAGAATTTCATCTTTTGCCTCTAAAAACAATATTTCCGGGCTAATCTCCATAGATTCCAGTTCTTTTAAGGATTGGTCTAATGCCTGTAAAAAAATTTCTCCTCTAATGTCTACTACAAAAGCAATCCTTAATAACTTTGCCTGAGATTTTAGACACAATTCAGCAAATTTTGGTATCAGCTGAGGTGGCAAATTATCTACACAAAAATAATCCATATCTTCAAAGACTTTGACTGCAACACTCTTTCCCGCTCCAGATAATCCACTTATAATAATGAATCTCAGGTTTTTCATACCAACCTCTTTAATATAATTACATCCTATCAGGGGCCTGTATTCCCAATAAGAAAAGGGCATTTTCTAAAACTATTTTAACCGAATAGACTAAATACAAGCGTGCTTCAGAAAGGCTTTTCTCTGAACTGACAATTCTATGCTCTGTGTAATACTTGTGAAATAGGCTGGCCAGTTCATGTAAATAAACTGCTATCAGATACGGCTTTCTCTGTTGAGCACTTCTCTCCACAATTTTTTTAAAGGAAATTAATTTTTTAATTATCTCCATCTCTTCTTCTTTATCAAGCAATTCAAGATCTATCTCATTTTTGTTTTGTTTATTTAATATTATATTATTTGTTTCTCCTTTTTTAATTATACTGCAAATACGTGCATAAGCATATTGAATATAGAATACAGGATTATCCAGCGATTGAGATTTTGCAATATCTAAATCAAATTCAGTATGACTATCATGGCTGTACATCAAGAAAAAATATCTGGCAACATCTTTGCCAACCTCTTTTAGTAAATCTTTTAAAGTAACAA
>JAXGTM010000074.1:0-10115 GCA_040774925.1 Atribacterota bacterium
AGATATCCGAATGATTTATGGGGATTACGTATCCCGTTAATTTCATAGTTATTAATTACAAGAATATCAATTGGTTTAACTCCCGATTGATTTTCGGAGTAGTAATCGGATAATTTATAATAGATTTTGTAGTATTACCCTTATTTTAGAATGATTGGCTTTATTAATTATAATACTTTTTTGTAAATCAGGAAAATTTTTTAATTGCATCATAAATATGTTAAATATTGAAATTGAAATAATCAGCTAATCGAAAATCGCTTTTCAATTTTCCGGAAAAACAATTAAATTAAGTTTTATATATCCCCTAACAATTTACCTGAATTGAAAGCCTGGTCTAAAAATTCTTTTTTATTTCTAGCTCCCTCCCCCACATCAGAATCATTTATTACCATGGTATCAAGGAGCTCAATATTGGCAAAATATTTAAACCACAATTTTATAGATATAAGAGCATGTTCAGGTTCTTTAGACATATTCGCAACCCAAATAAAAATTCCCTTTTTCCTCTTTTCCAATCTGGAACGAAACCTTACTTTACCGTTAGGGAGGGTGACCATTTTTGCCAGACAATTAGAACGATCTATAATTATCTTTAGCTGTGCGCTGATTGTACCAAAATATGCAGGTGAACCAATAACTAAGGCATCGGCCTCTTCTAAAACCTGAAATATCTTGTCCATCTCATCATGAAAAAAACAATACTCAGATTCTGGGAACTTTGCACATCCCTGGCAAGGCATAATTTTAAGATCATTGAGATAAATTTTTTCGATTGCTGCCCCTGTTGATTCAGCCCCCTCTAAAACCTTACTAATTAATGTATCAGTATTCATCCCTTTTCTTGGACTTCCAACAATACCAACAATCCTTTGAGACATTTGTTTATCCTTTCAAATTTATCAAATAAATATTTCCTTTAGCTGAAATGATATTGATAGCAATCATCAAAAGTATGAGTATTATTAAAATTTACATCACATATTTATTTTTTCAATCCTTGCGGCACAAGCCTTAAATTCAGGAATCTTTGCCACAGGATCTACTGCTGCATTTGTTAAGATATTTGCTGCAGCTTCTTCAAAATGAAAAGGAATAAAAATCAATCCTTTCTTGACCCGGTTGATAATTTTTGCTTTTATTTCAATCTCTCCTCTTCTGGTAATCACTTTCACCATTTCATTATGGTCAATATGGAGTTTTTCAGCATCTTCAGGAGATATTTCTACATATCCTTCCGGTACCCGTTCATGTAAAGTCTTTGACCTTCTACTCATAGTTCCTGTGTGAAAATGCCACAGGGTTCTTCCAGTAGTTAGAATCAAAGGGAAATCAGAGTCAGGTAACTCAGCCGGTTCTTTAAAAGAGACTGGTGTAAAATAACCCTTTCCTCTGCTGAACTTTCCTTCTTTATGTAAGAATACTGTACCTGGATGAGAGGCATCCAGACAAGGCCATTGTAAACCTTTTTCATTTTGTTCCAGACGTTCCCAGGTAATCCCACCATAGATAGGCGTGGTACGGCTTATTTCTGCTAATATTTCCCCTGCATTTTTATAGACAAGACCAGAGTACCCCATTTTTTCTGCCAGCAGAGAGAGGATTTGCCAGTCAGGCTTTGAATTGCCGACCGGTTCGATAGCTTTTCTAACCATTTGCACTCTCCTTTCTGTACTGGTAAAGGTACCCTCTTTTTCGGCAAAAGAAGCCGCTGGTAAAATTACTTGAGCTAATTCTGCAGTTGGGGTCATAAAGATGTCCTGTACAACCAAAAACGTTTTTTGCAGAGCTTTCCTGACATGATTGCTATCCGGATCACTCATAATGGGATTCTCCCCCATTATATAAAGCATTTTTAACTCTCCCTGATATGCTGCATCAATCATCTCTATTACTGTCTGCCCTATCTGATTATCCATATCCTTCTCTTCAATACCCCATTCTAAGGCAAATTTTTTACGAATCACCGGGTCAGTAACCGATTGATAGCCGGTAAATACATTGGGTAAAGCGCCCATATCACAAGCACCTTGAACATTATTTTGCCCACGTAAAGGGTTTACTCCTGTTGCCCACTTACCAATATTTCCGCAAAGCATCTGTAAATTAGCAGTACTTTTAACATTATCAACGCCACTCGTATGCTGTGTGATACCCATAGAATAAATCAAGTATGTTGTCTCTGCATTCCCTATCATGCGAGCAGCTTCTATTATTTTCTCTTGCGGCACACCGGTAATAGCAGAAGCTTTCTCTGGTGTCATCTTTAATACTTCTTCTTTAAATGAATCAAAGTTCTCACAATTTTGGTCTACAAATTCCTGATTATAAAGTTCTTCATTAATTATTACATTCATAATACCATTCAATAATGCCACATCAGTACCGGGTCGATGTTGTAATGCAATTCCTCCATTGTCTTCAGCTAATTCCGACAATGCTATTGTACGTGGATCAGCAACTATTAGCTTTCCTCCTTTTTTCAGTGCTTCAAGTACCCGGGTCCCAATTAATGGATGCTGTTCATTGGTATTTGAGCCAATAATAAAGATAACCTCAGCATCAGGTATTTCATCAATCGAATTGGTCATGGCTCCCGAACCGAAGGATGCTCCCAGGCCAACAACTGTTGCAGAATGGCACAATCTAGCACAATGGTCAACATTATTTGTTTTTAAAACTGCTCGTGCAAATTTTTGCATTATATAATTTTCTTCATTGGTACATTTGGCTGAGCTAAAACACCCTATAGCCCTTTTATTACCAGGATTTTCATTCATCACCTGCTTAAATTTTTTAACAATATAATCAAGAGCTTCATCCCAGCTGACTTTATCCCAATTTCCATTTTCATTCTTAATAAGTGGATCTGTTAAGCGCTCAGGATGGTTAATAAATTCATGAACGCTCCATCCCTTTATGCATAACTTACCTCTTCCTGGATTGAATTCAGGAGGCATAACCGGCTTCGTATCAATCACTTTTCCATTTAAAGTTTTCAACCATAATTGGCAGCCGGTTCCACAATATACACAGGTAGTTTTGATTTTTTCCATCTTATCCTCCTAAACCATTTCTCTAACTGGATTTTTGACACGATGTAGATTAAAACCAATATCTTCAAAAGATCGACCCATGGCTAGAGCTAAAAGTTCAATAGAGTATAAAACCGGAACCGGGCTTTCTTTTAATTGTTGGTTTTCCCGGGAGGCAATAAATTGCCCCATATCAAATTGATTAAAACATGCTGGACAGGATGTACTAATAAATTGTGCCCCGGAAAGCTGAGCATCGATAATTTTATTCTGTATACATAAGTTAGAAGCTTCCTTGTCCCCTGCTAGAGAAAGGGATACACCACAACAATCAATTTTTGTCAGGTAATCAACAGGTGTAGCACCTAAAGCTGCAATAAATTGATCATAAAATTCAGGTTCTACCGGATTATCAAATTTTAGTATTTCATTGGGCATCAATATATGACATCCAGGATGACCGGCTACTTTAAGACCAGTTAAAGGATTTTTAATCATCTGTTTAAGGTTAGCCAGTCCAATATCATCTTTCAAGACTTGCAAAAAATGTTTTACCTCAACAGTGCCCTTAAATTCTCTTCCAATCTCTCTTAGTATTTCATTAACCTTATTTTTTATTTCAGGATTGTTCTTCAGTTTATAATTTACAACTCCCAGAGTATTTTCACAGCCATTACATAGAGTCATAATGTTCATATTCTTTTCTTCCGCAATGGCAATATTTCTGGCAGCAGAAGCCATCCAGAATAATTGATTCGCACCTTGCAATCTGATTGGGTCCGGACAACAGGTAAATTCATCACTTTCGGATAAATTTATACCAATTTCAGGTAAAACCTGTAAAGTCAGTTTTTCTAAATTCGGCAAATTAGCTGGAATAGTACATCCTTTGAAAAATAAATAATTTATCATTAGTTGCTACATTTCCCCCTTTCTAGTCCAATTTTATCGGCTAAAATATTCAGTTCTTCAACTGCTTTATCATTCTTTTCTATCTCTGCTAATCCAACTCTTTTTCGGGCTGTATTAGCAAATTTAATATTATAAACTGTCCCCTCTTGTAAAAGCTGTTCCATCAAACGATACACTATTTCTGGAGCATAACCCTCTCTATAAGATTTTTCTTTTAAATTGGTAAAAGCATCAGTAGGGTTGGTGTTCTGGGGGCAGGTAATAACACACTTCTCACAGGCACAGCACATCCACACATCGTTTAAAGCCACTGATTTCTCAGCCTCAAAAAGGTGTGTTACAAAGGAATTTTCCAGATTATATTTTTTCGAATATTGAGTAATAGGGCAAAACCTGGAACAGACAGAGCACTTAAAGCATACTTCTAGTGCCTTATTTTTATTCAAAATTTCATTTTTTTCATATTGTAAACGTAGTACCCTCATTTATTTCTCCTATGATAGAAATCAAATTGCAAATATTTATGGTGCTTATTTTTCTTTATATTAATTCTAAATATCACATTTAAGATCAATTTATATGTAGCCAGATCCAATCCTTAATATATTCTAACACAACTGGCGAGATGGTCTCTTCAATTTCGGCATATTCATCAGGCGAACCTGTTAGAGCAGTCTGAAAAAGATGGTTGAGACCAGGAAATTCTTTAATGGTAAAGTCTCTATTGCCTCCCTTTAATAAAGAGCTTCCTATGGCTTTAAGGTTTTCCTCAGGTGGAACCTGTAGATCTTTTTCACCAATCAATGCCAGCACCGGACAGCTAACCATACTTAATGTTGATCGGGGGTCGTAAATAAGGAAGTACTTAAACCAGGGGGTTAACAGGCTTTGTATTTGTGCACTCAAATACATTTCGATATTTCCAATTCTATTCTTTTCTTCTCCGCTTAATTCATCAACATAATCTAAAAGTATTTTGTGTAATTTTTCAGCTAATACCTTCTCATTCTCCTCTATTTTTATTAAAGAATATATTTCTCTATTATAGTTTTTATCACGAATAATCTCTTCTTCACTTAAACCTCTCGCTCTCGATATCAATTTATTCTGTAGATATAATATTTCCTCTCCCGATAATCCGGGTCCGGCCATCAACACGATTAAGGCAATATCTGGGGATTGAACAGCCACCATAGGTGCAATTAATCCACCCTCACTATGGCCGATTAGTCCAATTTGCCAGGGATTTATTTCTATCCTGCTTTTAAGGTAGGAGATGCCAGCAAGTACATCTGTAGCAAAATCTTCACTGGTAGCAAGGGCATAGTCTCCACCTGATTCCCCAGCTCCTCTATCATCGAATCTTAATACTGCAATTCCATGGCGTGTCAAATAATCTGCCAGTATCAGAAAGGGTCGATGACCGAAAACTGTTTCATTTCTATCCTGAGGACCCGAACCACTGATCAATATAACTGCTGGGAATGGTCCGCCTTCAGCAGGAAAAGTAAGAGTTCCTGCCAGAACAATTCCTACAGCTTTATTCTCGAATCTAACCTCTTCTTCTATATAGGGGTAGGGTTTTTTCGGCTCCTGTAACCTTTTTATTTCAATAGCTTTGTCTACACGGAGTAATGAGAGTTTAAATGATGTGCCAGATTGCTGCCATATTCCTTCAATAGCTATTAGATCTGAATTAAAATCACCCTGATAAGAACCACCGATTGACTTTATTGTTAGCTGCAAAATATTATCCTGTAAAATAACCTCATCAACTGGAATTCCCCTAACTCCCTGATCTGGACTATCCATTGTAGCAATCAATTCCCCTTCAGGGTTTACTGTAATATGAAAAACAATCCTTAACTCCATTCCAGGAACCTGCAGTTTGCCTTCCCAAATTCCCGCTATATCGTTTGTTGATGAGATTAAGCTCTGCTGTTCAGCAGAAACCAAAAAATATAGTCCGTCAAAGAAAAAGATAATTAATATCATAATTATCTTAATAAACTCTTTTTTCAATTTCATTTCTAAAACCATTTTTCCTATTTTTCTCTATACTAATTCTATATATTTACCATTCTCCATGTGTCTCGATCGTCTTTATATCGATCGTAGCAGATTAAAAGTCATTTTAACCTAATACAAATCTAATAACAGTATTTCAGATACTGTAAACTTCTGATTTTCAATTATATAGTTAAGCCAGCAAATCATCTTCATCCAATAGTATTTTATATGTTTTTTCTTCTAAATTGGCTATCTCCTTTATGGTTTCGCTGCATTTCCCTTTTTCTTCCTTCAGAGCATAATTACAAAGCTTAATAATAGCTTCACCTGAAAGATTAAATATATCAGCTGCCTTAATCCACTTTTTTTTGTTATACTTCTTGCCTAATTTATCTAATACCTTAGCCTGTTCAAAACGCAATCCATTGCATCCTTTTAAATCTCCCGGAATTAAGAGAGGAGTCATACCAGCATAAGCAATCAGATGATTAAAGCATTCTTTATTGTTCCATCTGAATATTTCTTTTGATAATTTGTGCATTGCTGATATGCCTGATATAGAGACTGGCAGAGATAGCATTTGCTCTGCTTTATGTTTAAATCCTCTTTCAGCTAGTTCCAGCTCGTCTGGCAATTGCCCAGCGAACTTAAACATCCTTATAGTATTCTTAACACTCATTCCTGGAACCTTTATATCCATTGAAAATTTAAAATCAGTATATGAAATTGTTTTTATCTCATTATAATTACAATCATGGACAAAAAACTTTTCTTTTTCCTTATCATAGCCAACAATCAATATATAGTGTATGGGAATGTGTGCAAGTTTGTATAATTTTTTATTATAGGGAAGGTAATATATGCCCAGAGCTCCGGCTACAACTGGAGTATTGTGATTTAAAGATTCTTTAATTTTTATAAGAGTTGTTTTCCAGCTCTTTCCTTCAATGATTTCTTGCCCATATTTTAAAATTGGTTCAAGTTCACGGAACAAATTTTTTGGCCTATTACCCCAAAAAACCATATGATCAGGGTTTGCTTTTTTAAACTTCACATAGGCAAATCCTGCCATACCTCCTATTGCAGGCAACAGAAAATAATCATATATAACATTTTTCCCTAATAAAATATCATATAAGCCATTGATATAGCAGGTTGATTTCTGTTTCCTGTGAGGTATATTTAGTATTTTTTTCATTTTTAATTTAATTAATTAAAAAATTTATAATTATAATCTATATTACCTTTTTCCAAATAGTTAAATTAAAGTAATTATTTTATAATACACCCCTCAAAAATCAATTTTTTTAGCAATTAGCCAACCTTTGATTATTAGCCGTCCTGTTGACATTTTGGATATATTTTATTGTTTTGATTCAATTCCTATTGAATTAAGAAGTTGGCATGTACAGTCACTTTAATCTCTTTTTTTCGGGAAGCAGTATTGTACATTCCATAACTTTCTACCTCAGTGGAATAAGGTTCAATAATTTGAAAAACACCTGCCTGGGACCAGATCATTTTTCCAGCTTTGTGATTGCTCTCCTTCAAAATCATATCTGCCCTTTCTCGAGCATTTTTTGCAGCTAGTTCCAGTAAGTCTTTTTTCATATCATCAATCTTTGAGTAAAAATACTCTAATGATGAAGTTTGAAAATAGATTCTCTGATCTAAAAGCTCATCCGGGTTCAGGGCTAAAGTTTCAATAGTTTCAATTTCAGAGGATATTATAAAGAGAGATTGATTTAAATTATAACCAGAAACTTCCCCTTCTCGATTCCATCGATTGTAGATAGAAATAGGGTTAATATTTATATCATTTTCAGATATTCCTTTATTTGCTAAGATATTAATTAATTTATCTCTCTTTTGTTGAATATTACGATAACCTTCTATTATATTATTTAGATCAGTACTTTCTTCCAGCGTTAAATTCCATTTCACTATATCTGATTCGAATCCCTGAGTTGCTGCACCTAATACTTGAACAAAATCACGACTGCTTCTGGCTTGGTAAAAGAAGTAACCGAATACTAATGCTGCCAAAATAATTGACACCCCCAATATTAAAAATGCCTTAGAAAAACTATATGAATTAACTGGTTTTTCTTTTTCCATATTATTCCTACCTTTGTACTTCTTTATTTTATTTAATATATTCGTCAAAGTCTCTTAAAAATTTATTGACTTTGGGTTTTACTACAAACTGACAATAGCTATTATATGGATTATTTTTATAATAATTTTGGTGATATGTTTCTGCCTGGTAAAATTCTTCAACAGGCAGAATTTCGGTTACTATAGGACTCTCCCAAACATTTGAATCCTCTAAATCCTTTTTTGATTTTTCAGCAATTTCCTTCTGTACCTCATCATGGTAAAAGATTACTGAACGATACTGAGTACCTATATCGTGACCCTGACGATTTTTGGTAGTGGGATTGTGAATTTGCCAGAATATATTTAATATGTCCTGGTATGAAATCACCTGGGGGTTAAAGGTGATTTGAACAGCCTCCGCATGTCCAGTAGAGCCAGAACAAACCTGCTCATATGTTGGGTCTTTTGTAATGCCGCCAACATATCCAGAAACTACTTTTATTACTCCTTTTACTCTACCGTATATTTCTTCAAGACACCAAAAACAACCGCCAGCTAGAGTTGCAATTTCAGTCTTTTTATTCATTTCATTTTCCTCAAAAAAAATTTTTCTACTTGTTAATAGTTAATGAATAGCTTCATTAAAAAACATTTAGTTAAATTTAACTTTAGAATAAACTTTCTTTTTTTATAAAATTCTATTTATTGTTTATTAGCCACCGCCCATGGGTGGATAAACTTTGATGATATCACCATCTTTTATATAGCTATCTATCTGATTAAATGGTATAACTTTTCCATTAATAATTATCATGCTTATTCCTTCAAGCGCTTTCTCGTGTTTAATTGTATCAAGTAAAAATTCTCTAATTGTTTTCTCTCTATTTATCTCTTTTAATACACCCTCATTGTCCAAATAACCATCTACATAATTTTTTAGATTTGAATATATTATTAATTTTACTTTCAATTATTACTCCTAGCTTCGGTATTATAAATGTTTTTTATGATGTTTATTTAAGAAATTTTCTCTAAATAATTGTTAGAAACTATATTTAATATTATATTACATCAAAACAAGTTTAAGAACATTAATAGAGGAGGAAGAATGAAAATAGTAGCAATAGTAGTAAAGATCCAACAAGCATTGACCATATCAATATTTAAATCATATATATTTGCTGCTATTACTGAATTGAAGGCTACCGGCATAGAGGCCATTATCAGAGATACCTTAAGTGGCAATCCATTGCCCAAGTGTTGATAATCAAGCAAAAGAGCAATTATCATGGTAATTAATGGGACTGCTACAAATTTAATTGTTGATATAAATAAACATTCTGCAATAAAATTATTAACCCGACTGAATCTAAGATTAAGTCCAACAGAAAACAATAATATAAATGTTGACATAGGTATCAGTATTTCATTTATTGTGCCATATATTTCTGGTCTTGATAAAGGTGAAGCACTTAAAATCAGACCGACTATTACCGAAGCAACACCTACATTAAAAAAAGGATCTTTCAGTATTTCAATCAATTTGATGTGAGAGTGCTCGAAGAATCGATCAAAGGCATTGGCGACATCCTTTCCCAGCCTGAACTGGATCCAGACCGGACATTGCCTTCTGATGAGAATTCGGAGGGGGGGAAAGGTTTCCAGCAAATAGCGAAAATAAAATCGGTGTTGGATGGCATCAAGTCCGCATACCATTTTTACAAACCACTTTCGATGATTATTGACAGCGGCAAAAAAGAAAAGGAAAGTTACTCTGATGAAAGGATGAACCTCGAATTTTATGCCCGCTTCAATGAGATATTTGAGGAGCTGGAGGGATTTAACAAACCTTATGAAGATATCCGGAACTATCTCACAAAGAAACCTTATTCCCAAGAAAAAATTAAATTAAATTTTGAATGCGGCACTTTATTGTCTGGCTGGGATGAAAACAAAATTGAGGCAAATCAGAATGTCTTGTTAATGAAGGATGACCAGTATTACCTGGGAATTCTCAACAAAAAAACGAAGAAACTGTTTTCGGATCCTGGTAAGTAT
>JAXGTM010000075.1:0-9855 GCA_040774925.1 Atribacterota bacterium
AAAACAAATTTTTGCTAATCTTCTTACATATATAAAGTGTTATTACCCTGATATAAATAAATTATTATTCAATATCTAATGGTAGTACTATTTATCTCTATTAACAATTTATTAATTTTTGATTATTGCAAATAATCAAATTATTCGTTTAGTAAAAATTATAGCATCCATCATAGTAGCTTACAATAGACAATACTACAGAAAAAACATATTACATTAACACAATTTTTGTTCAATTTCACAGTTTTTTTACAATTATTCAAATATATTTTCTTCATTTATATTATTCTTAGATTAACCCTATTAACTACATACGTGGTAATGGTATAAATCTTGTCATATTGGAAGAGTTCACCTCTGGAAGAAAACAGGCAGCCATTAAAATATCTGTGGTAAACTGTAACAGCCCAAGCAGTTTTTTGTTAAAAGTCTGATGTTCAGGGATAAAAAATATTATTAAATAAAAATCATTATCATAACAATATCCATGCAGAGTGTTGAGTAGTATTTTAAAATCATTCTCATTTGCATATTTAAATTGTAATATACGAAAAGTTTTCAGAGTTTTATGAAGAACAGGAGCTTTTACAAAAGGAATAATTTTTGTGATAGCGGATAAAATTTTTATTAGAAGTTTGTATCTATATGGTAAATCATACAAACCAACATCTGAAATATCTCTGGTATCCCAACCTATAATTTGGGCAGATTTGTAACTGAACTTTATTAACCTGTTTTCCTTTCTCATCATATCCAGACAAGTATCCTTTATGTTGACAGGCAAAAAATCTACTTCTTTATTCTTTTCACTGTAGAAATCATCTAATTCCATCAAATCAAAGGTATTGTCTATGGCTACATCTTTTTCTATTTTCTTATTTAAAACAGGAAGCACATATGATGTATAGGTATAAAGTGGTGCTAAGTTGAAATGTTCTAATAATTTCATTGAGGGTTTATTATCAATTTTGACAGATGCAAAATAAAATGCTATTCCAGATTTTTCTAATCTTGTGGTAACCTCCTCGGTAATAGCTTTCAACCATCTGGACATTTTGCCCCGGTATTTTGGGTTTTTCCTCAAATCATAAAGATATGCCCCCTTGTGAATCTTATTTTTTATCTTAAAATAATCTATCCCGACTCCCAAAAAACCTAATATGTCTGAGGTTTTTTCATCCTCGGCAATAAGGTAAAAACCATCTTTAAAAAAATTTGATTTTTTCTTAAAATCTTTCTTTAATAATGTTATTTCGAATTCACCTACTTGAGCAGCTGTTTTTTGAATTTCTAACATCCTGGTATTATCTTCTTCTACTGCATCTCTTATAATCATTTAATCTCCATAATTAATTATTTTAGTTTTCAGACAATTTCAAAACACAGGAAATATAAATTTTATTATATTTACATAATCAGGAACCTTAAAATCCAACCAATCTAAAAATACTTTATATAGCTGACAAATACAATTTTAACAATATTTTAATATCTTATTGGTTAAATTATCTTTAACATTAATAACGAGTGTCTTATTTCATCAATTGGAATTGCTTACTAAATAGGAATTCAACGAATCTCTTTATAATCATTATAATCTTTGTAATAAGATAGAATTCCTAAAAATATTCACAAATCGCAAAACAATTTCATAGGTAAAATACTTTGTAAATAATAAAATTTTTTTAATTTAATATTCATTCTCTAATTATCATTTTCTAAATAAAACGAGAGTTTGTTTGAATTTATTTATTTACTCAATTGTATTCAATTACTTTTTACAAGATTACCTGGAACTATATTTTTAAACTGACATTTAATAGGGTTTCTGGCAACTTTGACCAATTATATCATAAAGAAAATATGAAAGAATTGTATTTTTTGCTATAAAGCAAGAGAGTGTGATTTAGATTCTTAATAAATCACACTCTCTTTTTGATTATCTGAACTCTTGTCACTTTTTATTTATAATTATTAGCAATCCGGTAATAATTGTTTTTATTGAACATTTTGAGGAATATACTTAACTTTGACTCCTCTATTAATTAAGGTATTGATATCCTGCATATTCTTAGAGCCTTCGCTAAGATCGAGAAGGTTGTATCTCATATCAATTTCATCACCGATGTTAATCCCAGTGTTATTAACCAGTGCTGAGATATCGGTAACTTTGTTATTGCTAAAATCAAGCTCTTTTAGCCTTGTAAGGTTTGCCAATACAGATATATCAGAAACATCATTGTACTCAAATTCCAATTCCTTTAATTTAGTAAGTTTTGAAAGTGGAGAAATATCTTTTACTTTATTTTTCTCAAAACCTAACTCCTCCAGGTTAATTAAGTTTGCCAGAGGAGATATATCGGAAATATTGTTGTTTTCAATATCCAGCTCTTTTAGTTTGGTTAAGCCAGCTAAAGGAGAAAGATCCGATATATTATTGTCATCAATGTCCAGTTCGCGTAAATTTTTAAGGTGTTCTATTCCTGTCAGTGAGAAAATCTCTCTTTTCTCCGCATCCAGCTCAAAGATATTAATTACATCACTCTGATACAGTGTTCCACTCGGTTTATTAATCTTTACTCTTATTACCTGTTCTAAGTTTTTACAGGCAAACTTCACTTCATTGGTACCTGAGTTGCCTGGCAACTGATTGCAGCCACCCAGTATAAATATAACTAATAAAATTAATATTATGGTTAATTTTCTAATTTTCTGGTTATACATTTTTTTCATCCTCCAATTTATTCAGCCACTTCATAATTCTCTTTATAATCATTTTTGGTTAGTTAAAAAATATAGTTTACTAACTATCTTGTTCGGCTTTATCTTTCTTTAATAAGATCCAGATAATCCTGCTCTTTAAATCCAAAAAGTATATTATTTCCAACAGTCAATATAGGTCTTACAATGATACGCGGGTTATCACCTATTAACTGAACAACCCCTTTGTTATCTAGTTCAGTTAAATTAACTGCCATCTTTTTAAAAACCTGACTTTTTTTATTAATTAAGCCGGATAGTTCAAGTCCGGCAAGCTGTGCTAGCTTTTTAATCTCTTTTTCAGAAAGAGGGTTTTTGATAAGATTTCGGTATTCAAAATCCATATTATGCTGCGAAAGCCACGCTTTCGCTTTCTTACAGGTACTTCAAGTATCTATACAATAAAATATTATTTTTTCTACCATTATTATTAACCTCCAATTATGACAAATTTGTAAAAATTTTTATTGTTGATATTTATTTTTTTTGCACGCTGTATTTTAATTAAATTTTCTTAAAAAATTTTTTAGTATAATTAATTTATATTCTCAATTCTCAGTTTTTATTATAACATTAATTTCATGTTTAATCTAAGATAGTCAATTTAAACCTACAAACTGTTGTGTAAACGACTAAATAAATAAGAATACAGCCTTCTTAGAATTTAAAATATATATATTTATTTGTTTATGACTTAAAAATAAGGAAATACTCTTTTGTATTATATAGAATAGATATCATATTCTTCCAGTCAAATAAATTTTCTTTAATAAATGTATGATAGAGCTAATATTATTAGAATATTCAATTGCCCTCAATTATTGACTTTTATATTTATCAATGCTAAATTGTAATTAATACTATTTAATATTTAATACGAAAGGAGTAGTATAAATGTTAGTTACTAAACCTGCACCAAATTTTACCGGCTCAGCATTCTATCAAGGAAAATACAAGAAAGTGTCTTTAGAAGATTACCGTGGTAAATGGGTTGTCCTCTGTTTCTACCCGGGAGATTTCACCTACGTCTGACCAACTGAAATTTCACACATAGCCGTGGGCTATGACAAACTTCAGGCATTGGGCGTAGAGGTACTTTCAGTAAGTACAGATAGTGTACATTCCCACAAAATCTGGAATGACACTGAATTAAGTAAAATGGTTGGCAATGATATCCCCTTCCCAATGGTATCAGACCAGAATGGTGCTATTGGAAGACTCTATGATGTCTATGACGAGGCATCAGGAATTAATGTACGGGGAAGATTTTTAATTGACCCCGAAGGCATTATTCAAGCAGCAGAAATATTAACTCCACCAGTTGGAAGAAATCCTGCAGAGCTAATTCGTCAGATAAAAGCTTTCCAGCACCATCAGAAAACAGGTGAAGTTATGCCATCTGGTTGGACAGAAGGTAAGAAAACTTTAAAACCTTCACCAGAATTAACTGGTAATGTCTGGAAGGAATGGGACCCCAGAAAAGACGGGTAATGGATAAGTAATTGTATTGATGGGTAATTGACAATAAATTTAAGTATTTTATTTATTGAAATCAAATAAAAAATAGAAGCCTGGTTTGATTAGAAAGATAATCAATGCCAGGCTTTATCTTTTAAGGCATAACGGTTTCATTTATTCATTTCTTTTTTCATTATATTTAGGAATCTGGTATTACTAATGGGATGATGGCTAACAATCTTTCCATTGTAAATAAGGCAGAAGGAACCAAATGGGCAGGGTACCTTCTGAGCTTCCCCTGCATTCTTTAAATCGATTAAATTTGTTTTTAAATTTAATTCTTTTGCAGTTTCCAGAATAGCATTCACATTTTTTTCTGTGTAGGGACATTGAGTTGAACGGATAATGGTCAAGCCTTCGTTAAACCACTCTATTTTCTTTCTTAATTCAACGTGTTTTGTACATCTTTATATCCGCAAACACCATAATCTACTATATTTTCGGGAGTTAAGTCAATTACTCTAACATCTTCCATGAGTCTTATCCTTTAAATAAAGAATTTTATTTTTTCATTTTCATTGAAGGAATCTTTTTTAATGTTTCGATATATGTTGAAAACATGTTGTAATATCTCATTCTTTCTCATAGAGCACAAATAGAATAAGTAACACAAATGTTCCTCTTGAAATGAAACTGAGCAATATAGAGATTACCAAACAGCAAGTATTATTTTATTCTACAATATTACAATACGTTCCTGGCTATATATCATAGCCATTATATCTTGACTATTTTAAAACACTGAAAACTATTAATGTAAAAAACAGGCCGAAGAAGTATAATAAATTCTTCTTCGGCCTGTTCTCATCTCTAAAAGTACATAAAATTAGTTGTCTTTTTTTGACTTATGACCATGGTTGAACATTAGTCAAGTTTTAAAGTTAACATTATTTTTATATGTACTTACTTAATTATTCCTTTAATAACGGGTGTTCGGTTAAAGGTGGATCACTGTCTCTTCTACCAATTTTCGGCATATTTTCAGCAGCCCACTGTACTGAAACTTTGTTAAACCAGTCTGGTACAGTTCTCGTATTCAAAGTCCAGAATTTGCTGAAAAGAAGGTCGCCTAAAGCCAGCCAGTCTTCATGCCAGTCAACAGCATTATTATATGCAAAATCACTTATCATTTTAATTGCTGCTTCCTGATCGGTTTTATAAAGCTCTGCTGCTGCCTTTTGAATAACTGGAGTAATTTTGTATAAAGTTTCCAGCTTAGGATCACGGAATTCATACAGAACTTCAATAGCCTCATTGTATTTGAACTGTGTCATTTCTTGTACATAAGTATTTGCCCACCAATAAGCATCTCTATTTAAGGGTTCATAGCGAGTCCCTATTCTATATCCCTCAGGCAGTGAATTCATAACAGGCCACAAAGGTGTAAGATAAGAGGTGTCTGGAGCACCGTAACCATACCAGCTTATCCCCTTAAATGGTGCTGGAAGTTTCGGGTCTACCTCAGCAATATGAACATAACAGGTTCTCATAATGTTAATGGCTCTTTCATTGTGTCCGGGGGTGTTGGGATATTTTAAAGGATCACCAAAAGGTCCTGCTGCCGGTCCTGTGGATACATCATAATCTGTACCCTGATAATAATCACCTTTTATTTTGAAAATATCATGTACTGAAAGTTTTTTCTCCGGTTTTACAGATAATGGGAAGTATATATCGTCTGGGTGAATATCTAAAGAAGGGGCAACCAGTTTTAAAGCTCTCCATTCTCTTCTGGTAGAGTAAAGACCATCATCTGGAGCATAAACATCAGCAGGTCTGAATGGTTCACCAGAATTAGGATCATACCAGCCTTGCTCTACTGCAAAAGAGACTAAGTTGGGTGAATACATAACATTTTCTTTATCATCCAAATCAATATCTCTTATTCTAGCTCTATTGGCAGCAACAAAGAAATGATCATTAGGAATTCTTACTGCACACCAGATATCCAACCCATATGTCTCCATTATCCAAACTTCATCACCATCAGTAATATTAATTGTTTCCCCACCCTGATCAATCCATTTAAACTCTTCAACTAAATCACCCATAATGCGCACTGCTTCTCTTGCAGTGGAAGCTCTTTCTAAAGCAATGTCCTGGGCCAACCAGCAATCAACAATACCAGTACTATCAGTCTGCATTATTCTTCTTTTCTCTTCACCCTGTGGCATATTTTTATTAATTCCGAAAGTAGACTCTCCCATTGCCACGCCCATGTCATTCATGAATGAATAACGTGAATGGAAATATGCATGTGTATGTTCAACCTGCGGTATCTGAGCCATGACAAATGCTTTGTCTTCGTAATCAACTTGTGGCCAATTGACATAATCAACATAATTATGTCCATCAACTACCAGATCTCTCATTGAGCCCTCCGGCCAATCTAATGCCGGCTTAATCCACAAACGATAGTCAGCAACAGATGAATCGTCGTTATGAGTAATGATAGCTGTACCATTTACAGTAGCATCTTTACCCACAGCGACAATAGTGCAACCTATGTCTTCAAAATCTGGATTCCCTGCCTGGCCCAATACTGTATTCATACTTGCAGAGAAAATCATTAAAAATGCTATGGCAATTAACAATATTCTTCTAGTACCCATAATTTATTTTCCTCCTTATATTTTATAAAATAATAGTTAATTAGTAAGCATTATTAGTTTTGGCACTCACCACTTATAAAAACTTACTTCTTTCACCTCCCTTTATTTTAATATTTTTACTGATAGAAGAGCCTATCAGGATCTGCAGTTTCCGGGTTATGTAAAAAGTGCATTATACCGTGTTCCTCTAAATCAAAATAAGTTGGAAATTCTACCTGTATTTCTTTGTCTGGATAGAACAGACTCATCTGCTTGATGACTTCCATTGTGGCAGACAAATGTCTTCCTACTCTATACCATATTGGTTCACCAAACTCGATATTATATGGCGGATCACAGAATAATAAGCCTTTTTCTGATGCAGTTTGTAAAAACTCACACTTTCCATCTACCATCAATTCTTCTGTCAATTTGCTCGCAACTCTATCGATAAATGGCTCGGCAGTCTCCATTAACACTACCAATGCATCGCTATAATCACCAATTTCCCTATGGGTAAGTCCTCTTAGCTTTTTGGGAGAAGTTTCGGTTTTCATGGGAAACTGTTCTGCACTCAGATTCATTGCTGCCATCATAGCTATATCATCAGCATTCTGGTGTGAAACAAAAGTATCAACCACCGGATACATAAGGGAAGCCTCATGCATATCAATTACCAGATCAATCTTCTCATTTCTGATTAATTCCATAAAAGCAAAAGATAGTCTTTCTGTTAAGCTTCCAGTTGGGTATCCGGGATAAGTTCTGTTTAAATTTCGTATATCTTCATAAGCTAAATTCTGTCCGGAAGGATAATGTATATAGGTAAAGGGATCAGGGAACTGGTCGAGTTGATTTGTCCCCCTAGCTCCGATACGAAATTTTTTCTTGCCCCATTCGCCTTCTAAAGTAAAATAAGGAGGATACCCAAAACCATAATCTCCCATTGTCCAGGCACTCCTATTTGCCACTGGTACCAAATATATTTTGCCTTTATCTATTTTTATATTTTCAGCTGCTACATAAGCGGCCAGCATAGTTGCTGGTTCATAAGGATGAGTTCCGCCCATCCAAAGCATAGAGGCACCTGGATTACCTGAATCATATATATATACAGGTGTATCAACCCATGTACCTTTAATACCTTCAAAGTAATTACTGAGCATTACTTTTTCTGTGAAATCTTCAGATACAACAATGGCTTGCTTGAAATGGCGGATATCCCACAATTCCTTTCCTCCAAGAAAAGCAATTATTAAAACTAAGACTAAAATAACCAATCTTCTTACAAAAATATTATTCATTTTGCAATCCCCCTATTTAATACGCAAAGCCCTTAATAAAAATGGTATTAAAGTGTAGGCATAAATAATATCATAAACCCAGTTTGTTCTGGTTTTTCTTTTAAATAACCCACGTAACAGCAATAAGGCAAAGGATGCACAGATAACAATATAAATCATATGAACTAAATTTTGTAACATTATCATCATTGCTAAACCACCTCTTTTGAATTATACGTATTACTTATTAATTAGACTAAGAAGCTTATCTTATTTGCAAATATTAGCATTAGTAAAGCAACTGCTCCCATAAATAACCATGGGATTAAAATTCCTTTTAGAAAACTAATATAAGAACCTTCATATTTTACTGTTTCAAGAGTCACTCTCCCTACAATCATAGAGGGTGGCAAACAATCTCCTAACGGAAAAATTAATGAGAGTGCTGCTGCAACAACAGTGTTATTTATTCCCATGGAGTTAAATAAAAATATAATAGGAACACCGATAATAATAGCACTGCCGTAACTTAAAGAGCCCTGTGCAAGAGGACCAAATATCAATACTAAGGCGTAAACCAAAAATAATGGTAAGGTAATAAAAGTAATTCCAATTAAGCCTCTTACACCACTTGAGGTCATAACATTAACCAAAACACCCACACTTATGACTGTTGCTAATAGTGAAAAGACTTGTTCCATCGTATTTACTACAACATCATAATACTGCTTTAATGATGTTTTTTTAGGATTAACAGCCATAGTAACAATAGCACAGATAATAAACATTAAAGGTAATCCTAACACAGGTATAGAAAAAGCAGCATATTGTGAGATTAAAAAAAGAAAGATTAGAGTTAATAAAGGTAAAGCAATTCTGATCCCGGTAAGTTCTTTGGGTGGTTTAGGAATTTGAGCAAGTATTTCTTCCTTTTTCTGTGCAACTCCACCTCTCCCGAAATAAATAACGGTAAATATGGCAATAATTATTATAGGTATTAGTAGAATGTAAGTAAAACCAACATATGGCATGTTTGCCCCAGCCGCCATTAGCATAGCCCAGAGATTAATCGGAGGCGCTGCAGCAGATAGCATAGCGGTAACATATACAAAGCCAGCTGTCCGCAATTTAGATATACCCATATATTGCATTATATTTGCTACCATTCCGCCTACCACAAAAATTGATACACTCCCCGCACCGGTTAATGCTCCCGGAATTAGCATAACAAATGCTAGTAATGAAAAAACTATCCACTTCTTGTCGTAAAACCGTTCTATTATTTTAACAACTAAAGCATTTATGGCACCTATTTCAGAATAAATATTAATAAATATCGATGCTGTGACAAAGATTAATCCCAGATTAAGATAAGTAAAGGTTCCCTCAATCAGTATGCGTGCAGGAAAACCGAAACCAGCAGCTATTGCACCGGCTATAGCTGCAATAACCATAGAAATCTCTGCTGATTTTAATTTCCACATACTGACAATATAGGTAATAACCATAATGATTAAAGTTATTGTCGTTTCCTGATACATAACAGCATTTCCTCCTACTGAACTAAGTAATACATTAAACTGTCCACACTTATTGAAAATTAGTATATACTACTCAATTAAAACCTCTTACTCCTGTCTCTTATTTTATGTGTTCTACCATTTAAATAAGTTTTAATTAGAATACATTAATTTTATTACTTC
>JAXGTM010000076.1:0-9822 GCA_040774925.1 Atribacterota bacterium
AATTGCTACAACGGATCTTACCGGTAGAAAGAGACCAGAATTTTTTACTGCCGCATCGAGGACATGTTTTCATACTCTCTTTATACTGATTTATCAACAGTTTTTCAAGGTTCTAAGTGCAAGTTTCTTTTACCATTACCTTTTTAATATAGAACAACAAACTTCGCATGATATAAATAATAATGTAGCATAACAAGAACTCATTTCTTATTATTTATATCATCAATAAATTCTGAGTAATCTCTCATTCTTTTTGGAATTAAACCCTGGGGTCGAAATATCAGCATAATAAGTATGATGATTCCATACATTAAAGCACTGTATTCTGAAAGGCCTCTAAGTTTTTCAGGTAAAATTATTAATATAGAAGTTCCTATTATGATACCTATTGGACTATCAAGACCACCAAAAATAAGCATACTAATGAACATAAGTGATACATCAAAATTAAAATTAGTCGGTGAAATAAAACAAACATAATGAGCATAAACTCCACCAACTATTCCGGCGAAAAGTGCTCCCATGGAAAAAGATAGCAATTTTGTATAAACCAGATCAATCCCTTGGCAAGCAGCAGCTAACTGATTTTCCTTAATAGCATGCCATGCCAATCCTATTCTGGAATTATAAATTCTACTTGAAATAAATAATGCAAAAATAAGTAGACCAAAAGATAAGTAATATGTATTTATTTGTGATGGAAATTTAATCCCATGAATATTTATTGGAGAAGCGAAGCAGTGTCCTAAAATAGACATAACCGGAATTCTTCTTACCCCATCCGGGCCACCAGTAAATTCAAAATTGATTACAAATGTAATAAAAATAAATTGAAAAGCAATTGTTACTAAAGAGAGATAATAGTCTTTCGTCTTCAAAGTAGGCAATCCTAAAAGTAATCCAAATAAACTTGCAATTATTCCACCCAATGCTATTGCTATAATCGGGGGAAAATTTATTGAAGTACTCAACAAAGCAGCAGAATAAGCTCCCACCCCAAAAAAAGCGGCAGTAGCAAAATTAACCATTCCAATCATGCCCATTTGAAAATTTAATCCAAGAACCACAACACTATACAAAAAAATAAGTATGCATAGATGAAGTGAATAGGCATCTTGCGCAAAAAAAGGAAGCAAGCAAACAAATATTATTATGATAGCTATACTAAATTTTTTTTCTTTAACAAATATTTTGATTAGTTTTTCAAGTAAGCCTTTTGAATCAAAAATAAAAATCAAAAGAATAATTCCCGAAAGTTCTAATACACTAAATATTAATTGTTTAGAGGTGAGAAAAATATAAAAAATAAAAAAAGAAATCAAACTAACTATTAAGATAGTAAAAATATTTTTGCTACTTTTCAATGCACGATATCTCCTTTCTTCTTCATGTTTCTTTTTCAAAGAAAAATCATTAATGTAACATTATTCTCTATACTTTTTCCCAAATCTCTTTTTCCCCTAAGATACCTTTAGGCCTAAATACCATACAAATAATTACTGCAGTAAAACAAAATACTTCTTTGAATGCTCCTCCCATTGGTACATAGGCTATACTTAATGATTCAATTATTCCAAATAATAATCCACCAATTATAGCACCATAAATATTTCCTAATCCACCAACAACAGCAGCAGAGAAACCAATAATTCCATCTCGTAAACCCATATCAAATTTTACACTCCCCAGATAACTGCCTGTAAGAAATCCAGACATTCCCATTATTAAACCTACTAGAAAAAAAGTAATTACTGAAATACGTTTGGCATCTATTCCCATCATTATAGCAGCTTCTTTGTCTTGAGCAATTGCACGTATAGAAGAACCCAATTTTGTTTGGTTGATTAATAAAAATACTGCAATTATCACTATTATGCCAATTAGAAGCACTATAAAATCATTTATAATTATTTGAAATGAACTACCAAGTTTTATTATCCCTTTTGGGAAAAAATTAGGAAAATTTCTTGGATATCGGCCTTGGGGGTAAAATAATGCGATTGATTCTCTGATTATAATACCTAAAGCTACAGTAGAGATTAAAGGCATCATGGGGTTTATTTTATCAGTTAATCCTTCAAAAGGTTTTACTGAAACATTCTCAATCAATATGCCAAAAATTCCTGTCAACAAACAACCAGTACCTACAGTTATTATTACGCATAAATATGTTGGTAGAATTTCATACAATCCCATTACAGTAAATAAACCAAAAATCGAAAGCATTATATACATGCTCACTATAACAATATCAGCAACACAAAATATAATTACATCTAATATTCCAAAAAAAAGAGTGTAACCAAGTGCTAGCAACGCATATCTAATGCTTTCACCTAAACTATTGATTATCTGGTAAAACAGTATTGTCACCTTTTTTATCACTCCTATTGCTATTCTAATCTAAAGATATCAATTAATAGACAATAAGATTAGCAGTAATTAATTACTGCTAATCTTATTGTATTTAATCAAACAAAAATATTAAATTAAACATGAAAGGTTTACTTTTTAGGAAGTAATCTCTTACCGACTGCATATTCTGATTCTTCCCAAGGAACCCAAACACCATCTTGGCTTACAACAACTTTAACCAGTGGCTCAATAGCTTCCCCTTCCTCATCAAACTTGGTTACACCTACAACTCCCGTGTACTCCATATTCTGAATGGTATTAATAAGGGCTTCTGGATCTGGACCAACTTCTTCAATAGCTTTCAAAATCATTTGAGTGGATTGATAACAGAAAGGCCCATATACACCCCATTCCTCTTCATAACCCGCTTCCTCATAATCACTCTTGAATTTATCCCAAATTGGTCCTTCATAATACCATGGTGAAGTAGCTACTACTCCTTCTGCCACATCAGCACCTACTGAATCATTAAAAGCTTGTTCAGTAATCCCAGAATTGCTACAGAACAATATATCCATTCCGGCATCATGTAATTGTTTTCTTAACACTATCGCTTCGGTAATAATCCCTCCAAGGTAAACACCTTCTGGTTTTGTTGCCTGTATTTTAGTGATTATCGGTCTGAAATTCTTTGTACCCCATTCATAACGATCTGTTGATAATATTTCTCCTCCGCGTCCTTTTAATAGAAATTCAAAAGTGTTATGTGTTTCTTTTCCCCATTCGGTTGTTTCACTAACAGAAGAAAATTTTTTATAACCTAAAAGATCAACTATTACCCTACTAAGAACTTCATTTTCAGCAAGAGTAGTTGGGCAAACACGAAATATTTCTGGATAAACAGGATCGGAAATAAGATCTTTTTCTGGAACTCCCCATAACACAAAGGGTTTCTCTGCTGCATGCCAAACAGGTATGCTGGCAAAAGCACATTGCCCAATCCAATGGCCAGTACCAGCAACAACATCCGGGTCAGATGTTGCTTTTATCGCACCAGAAGTTGTTTTAGCTGTATCGGAACCGCTATCAAAAATTAGCCCTTCTATTAGAAATGGGAATTTTCCGGACTCGTTAGCTTGTTTTATGGCTAAATCAAAACAATTTCGAGGGCCCATACCTTGATAAGAATCAGGTCCAGTTATTGGTCCAAACCAAGCAATTTTTACAACTTTTTCTGCGGCTATAACACTACTACCAAGTATGATTGAAATAATGCAAAAAACCATAACAAAAAAACCAATTCTATTTATTCTCATTTTATGCTGTTACATATAAAGGTTATTATTGTTTTAATTAGTATTCAGTATTAATAATTTCTTAGTACCTCTATATGTTTTATCCTCCTTATAAAATATTATTTAGTTAATTTTAATAAAAAAATCAATTTTTCAAATTCATCTACGATTAGGAAACATTTAAATTATTTTTTTACATGAAAATTGTCCTCCTTTCAAATAAATAAATGCTAGTATTACTCTTTTCTTTCATTATTATTTAAGTTTAAGTATTTTCTATTTTGTTTGAATTAATGTTTGAGATAAATAATTATCTATAGAATAGTCAAGGTAAAATTAGTTATACATATTATTTTCTTAATAAATTGATTTGTTAGATGCAACACAAAATATGATAGTTTATTAAGTTAATACATATATGAGTATAATCATGTTCCATTAAATTGAATCTTGGTAAGTTGGTATTGGAATATCATTATCAGATACACATCTATATAAACATTCTACACTTCATTGTTATTAAATAAATCTTATAATCAATTTTGTATAATGATGAATTAGGGGAGACAGTGATACAAAATTTCTGGTCTTGAGGAATATTGATTATTTACAAATTATTTTACCGAAACCCCTTAATATATAGTTTTTTTTTAATTTCTATTATATTAATTAGGAAAACATTTAGGTAATTTTATTGCAAATAGTGTCGGTTTATTAAAAAAGTTGATTATTTAAAGTATAGGAGATAATTTTTTATAAGTTTTGATTTGTCTCCTCATATCTAAAGACTACGGACAAAATACATTTTCATATTAACTATTATTGGATATCATTATAGAAAATATTCAAAATTAAGTCAAGAAGTTTAATTAAAAGGTAATTGTTCGTCTCAACATCTTAATTAATATATATTTTACAACAAATATCATTTATTTTAAAAAATCTGTAAAATATTTTAAAAAAGTAATCTAAGTTATAGTTGTGCTACAGATATGATGCCAGATAACATTCGTGAACTGGCATCATATCTCTATGACAGTCAATAAAATTATTTACAGATTTAGAAGAAAGTTAAAAAACACTTCCAGTAAATTTAAATTAAGCCGCTACCTGGCCATTTAAATTCAGATGGATTCTTCACTGGTGTCATATATCTTCTATTAATTTCTAACCAGGACAAGGGTGGCAGAATAGGTTTAATTGCATTAAATTTACACTCCATCCAACATATTCCACAATGATTGCATTCATCTGGATATGCCATATAGGGAATTCTTTTTTCTTTATCCCATCCAATAACATCAGCAGGGCATTGTTCATAGCAGGATTTGCAACCAGTACAATTTTTATAAATAATTTTCATGCTCATATTATGCCTCCTTTAATTCCGGAACTTCTTGTGTACTTAGTACCATGTTATTATTCTCATCTTTTTGTACTACAACCCATTTTTCCCAATTTGGATCAGATTCTGGATAATCTTCACGGTAATGTGGATGCATACCAACTTTTCGCATCCTTGTTTCTTTCCGGTACAATGAAGCCCTGATATGCATTTCTATCATATCAAAAATATTTTTTACCTCTAAGCATCTCATAAGTTCGTGTGGATTATGAGCAGTCAATTTTCCAAAGAAATGTTCTTTTAATTCCAGGAGCTTTTCTAAGCCTTTCAGCATCATTCCCTCACTTTTAATATAACTGACATAATCAGTTACAATACTCCTTACTGCGATCTCTAAGTCTTTGGGATTTATCCCTCCACCATTTCTATCAAGTGGTGCAGTGATATCTTTCTTAATACCCTCTATGTATTCTGAAGGCAATTCTGGTATATCGACAGTTGACGCATATCTGGATGCTTCTTCTCCAGCTATATGCCCCGTAACAGCTGCACGACCCAAGCCCATAATATATGCAGTTGATGCACCAGCTGCGTACAATCCCGGAATCGAAGTTTCCATTTTTTCATCCATAATTGGCCCACCATGAATACCAGCAGGTATTAATTGTATGGGTATTGGTGTTTTTCTAAAGTCAAAGTTTCTCTGTTTAAACCATTGTGTGGTAACCGGCCACTCGTGTTCCATCTCTCTTTCGTATGCTTGAATAACTTCTTCTGGGAGATCTCTAAGGTCAATATAAATTGGGCCACGCCCTTCTAAAATTTCCTTTACCATCAGGTAAACACGTTTTTTACTATCCTCCAAGGTATTGACAAAAGAATCTCCAAAGCGGTTTATATATTTCCCTAACTTATCAAAAGGTTTAATACCCGGAATGCCACCACCCGCTCTAGAAATAACGTAATCAACATAGGTAAACTCCATATTGGCTAACTTAGCACCTGCTCTATAAGCCATTGCTTCGGCATCACCAGTATTGGATATCGGATAATAGGTCATAAAAGGCCCATCGGGCTCAATATATTGCCTACCAGGTTCTCCGGTTGCTAGAATGGTTGCCTTTGCTAAAAAAGTAGTTAGTTCTCCGGTACGAGTATTCATTCCTATAGCGCCTACAACTCGTCCGTCATGCTTAAGCAGTTCTACTCCCATAGTTCTATTAAATACTTTTGTATTTGTCTTTTTTACTGCTTCAGCAAGTTTTACTTTAGTATCTACACCCCTGTAAGATAGAAAGTATGAGTGCCTTTCTGGAATTTTCCAAACACGGTAGCTGCCATCATCTTCCTGCATAGGAACACCAAATTTTTCCAAATCTTGAATACGTTCATAGGCATGAACATCACAAGCTAGCATAACATTAGGGTCATATAATTCTTTTCTATTCCTTTTAGCACTCAATTTGGCTTCTTCCAAAGTCATTGATTCTTGGTGAACTCCCATTGCAGTATGGTCCATTCCTGGTCCTACGCTTCCTCCTCGTCGGATGGTAGCCTTATCGAGAAGAACCACGCTACTACCCATTTCACTCGCCTTAATAGCAGCAAAGCACCCGGCAATTCCTCCTCCGATAATGAGGATATCACTTTTAATCACATTCATATTTATTCCTCCGTCTTATAATTAGCAGTATTTAAATTAGTCTTAAGCAATAAATAAAAAGGCTTATTAAAAAAACTAAAATTTAGTAATTTTTAGTTTTTATGAAATTCTAAAATATTTGTGTTGAAAATATACTTATTTATCTGAATCGTGCTTAATTTTAATATTTATTAAAGAGAATTCCGACTAATTCATTTTATCCCATCATCAATTTTGGTAGATAAGTCGAAATTTGCGGAAAAACTACCAGTAAAATTATTGCCAACATATCTACAATATAAAAAGGTGCCACACCGGCAAATATGTCTCCTAAAGCAAAGTCAGGTGCAACATTTTTTAAAACAAACACATTTATTCCAACGGGAGGAGTCAATGCTCCTATTTCAAAAAGCCAGCAGACTAAAACTCCAAACCAGATGGGATCAAAGCCAATTGCTGTCACTATAGGAAAAACAATAGGTACTACAATCACTACCACAGAAAGAATATCCATTATACAACCAAGTATTAGGAATATTACAATAAGTATAGAAATAATCACATAGCGACTGATCGCCAGAGTTCCGATGTAATCAGCAAGGAAAAAAGGTAGACGTGTAATACTGAGGAATGTACCTATGACCATTGCACCAACCAGTATAAGAAAAGTATTTCCGTAAGTCCTGGAAGTTTCTGTTCCGCTATCGAGGAATTTTTTAAAAGAAAATCTCCTTCCCTCTTTTAGAATAGCACAAAGCAAGGCTCCAAAAGCTCCTATGCCAGCAGCTTCTGTGGGTGTAAAAATTCCTGTATATAGCCCCCCAATAACCAAAACAAAGAGAAATAAAATAGGCCATATATATCTTATAGACAGTATTCTCTCCTTTAAACTGGCCTTCTCAGGGGCTTTAGGACCCCAATCAGGGTGCCTTTTACAGATAATATTAATCACTATCATATATAGAAATACTTTCAATAATCCTGGCAGAATGCCAGCAATAAATAGTTTTCCAATAGATTGTTGAGTTAATATTCCGTACAGTATAAAAATAGTGCTAGGAGGAATTAGAGGACCTAATGTCCCACCTGCAGCAACTGCACCCGCAGCCAGTTTATCATTGTAATTATATTTTTTCATTTCTGGAAGTGCAACCCTTCCCATAGTAGCTGCATTTGCTGTCCCTGAACCGCTTACAGATGCGAACATGGCTGAACCTATTACCGATGCCATAGCTAATCCTCCGGTAATATGCCCAAACCATTTATGTACTGTTTTAAATATACTCTCCCCTATTCCAAAGACAAAACATATTGTACCCATAAATATAAATAGCGGATAAACACTGAAATTGTAAGTTGATGCTGTTGAATAAGGTACTAAACCCAGTATATTTAGAGCATTAGGAAATCCTTTTATATACATTATTCCTAAAAATGCTACAACTATCATGGAAGTACCTATGCTCATTCCTAGAAAAGAAAAAGCTAAAAGTAAAATAATTCCCACGAAGCCAACCATTGAATTGCTTAATCGAAAACCTGATTCTCTAAGCATTGGAATCGTCGCAAATAGGCATAATACTGCTATCCCTATAATTGCTCCCGTCCAAAAAGACGCTCCCTCTTCTTTGCTAGTTTTAACAAGGTTTGCTAATTTAGCCAGAGCAAAAAGAAACCAACCAAATGCTACTACATACACAAAAGGATAGACTGGAAGTGTTATATCACCAACTAGCAAACCACTGCTTCTTATATAATTAGCATATTTAAAGGTCGCTATCGATACAAAAAAAAGTATTCCCAGTGTAATCACATCAGTACAGTTTTCTAACAAAGCATTAGTTTTTTTTGGTAAACGGCTTGTGAGAAAATCAAGTTTTAAGTGGCCTTTTAAAGCCTCAGCATAGGCAAAACTCAAAGATGTTATTAATGGAAGCATAGCTTCAATTAATCCCATCGTCCCTATTATGGGACGATGGAATAAATATCGTAAAAATACATCAGCAGCAGCTAGAAACATCATTAATATAAGAATTACACCTGCAACGAGGTTTAGGTTTTCTGCTAAAGAAAAAAGACTTTTTTGTAGTTTTATCAGTATGCTATCCTGTTGAGAATCAGTACCCATGGCTTGCACTCCTTTTCTTTAGTTTAAAGTTTCTATTATTCATATTTCTTATATAACTCGATGGTTTTATCAAGCACTTTTTGTCCTGCCAGCCCTTTTCCTTCCATTTCTTTAACCCACTCATCCCAGACAGGTTCCCCAGCAACCTCTTTCCATCTCAATACCTCTTCTTCAGGCAAATCAAACCAGGTAATATGCTTTCCATCTTTTTCCATTAATTCTTGCCATTTCTTCTGTGCTTCAGGTCCAAATCTTACTTCTGCCTGTTTCAACGCCTTTTCATAACCACTGACACTCATAACCTGTTCCTGAATATCAGCTGGTAAGCTTTCCCATGTCTGTTTATTCATGAGTTTAACTATAACGGAATTCCACAAAGGAACTTTTGTCCAATAAGGAAGAATCTGATGTACACTGAAAGAATCTATAAAATCTGAAATAACCAATGCTCCGTCTATTACACCTTTTGCAGCTGCATCATAAAGATCGGATACCGGGATACTCACAGCTGTTGCACCAAGTTTTTCAATTACTTTGGTTGCATATCGCCCAACTACTCTTATCTTTAAACCTTTCAAGTCCTCTAATTTTTCAATTGGTTTTTTAACTGATGCAATATAGTAAGTTTCTTGCCCGCCAATATAAAGGACCTTAAATCTTGAAAATTCTTCCTGTATTTCAGGCATTGAATCCAGCAGGTCGTTTATAACTCTAGTATTGATTTCATAGGTTGGTAGTGCGGGAGAGGAATTGGTATAAAGAAAAGGTAAAAACATGACTTCTGCTAAGTTAAAGACACCTGGAGATGTTGCCACTTGTATCTCTGCAATATCAGTAATACCAGTTTCAATTGCACTGACAGTGTCCTTCTGTTTAAAAAGGCTGTCTGCTGGATAAACAGTAATTTTTACTCTTCCATTTGTTGCTTCTTCAATTTCTTTAGCATATTTTTCGTGAAGTTGCCCGGTAATAGTTTGAGGAGGAGATGGGTGCCCATAAGTGAGCTCTATGGGTTTTTGACACCATCCTGAAAAGGTAGAAAAAACAAGGATTATCA
>JAXGTM010000077.1:0-9790 GCA_040774925.1 Atribacterota bacterium
AATTTAATAATAAATATTCGGGGAGGGAGTAGGAGTTATATGAAGAATGTTGAGGAACTTAAAAAAATGAGGGAGCAGGTGAAAAAGGACCTGCGATTGAGGGCGGGAAAACACCGCATCAAAATTGTTGTTGGAATGGGTAGTTGTGGAATTGCTGCAGGGGCAAGAGAGGTTATGAGTGAATTTGTAACTCTTATTGAAAATAGTAAAAGATCAGATATTATCGTTACAGCATCAGGCTGTTTCGGATTTTGTGCCCAAGAACCAATGATACATGTTTATATAGAAGAAAATAAGCCGGTTACTTATAGAAATGTTGACCTGGAAGCTGCCAGACTAATATTCAACGAACATATCTTGAATAATAAAGTAGTAGAGCAATATCTATTTTCAAAGGGGAAAGAGAATGAATAAAACAGCTACCGTTAAAAATGAAGAAATGATAGCAGAAGAAAAGTTTCAGCAATTAAAAGAGTTTATCAAAGATAATAAAGAGAAAAAAGGATTTTTAATTCCTGTTTTATATAAAGCACAATCTCTCTTTGGTTATTTACCACCTGAAGTGCTTAAAACAATTGCTGAAGAGATGAACAAATCAGTTAGCGAAGTATTTGGAGTGGCAACATTCTATTCTTATTTTAAAACTGAACCTATTGGCCGGCATACTATAACGGTCTGTATGGGGACTGCTTGTTATGTTAAAGGGGCACAAAAAATACTTGAAGAATTACAAAAAATATTAGATATCAAAGAAGGCGGAACTACAAAAGATTTGAGATTTACTCTGAATAGTCAGCCCTGTTTTGGTTCATGCGGGATGGCTCCTGTTATTATGATTAATCAGGATGTTCATGGTCGGTTAACTCCCGATAGTTTAGTTGCAATTTTAGAAAAATACAAATAGTTTAATTAAGGAGTAGTTAAGTTATGGAAAAAATAAGAACTCAGATTCTTCTTTGTCATGGTACCGCCTGTATGTCAAGTGAGGCTCCTATTATTAGAAAAGAGCTTGAAGCAGCATTGAAAGAGGCAAAATTGCACAAAGAAGTTCAAATAATTACCACCGGTTGTATGGGGATTTGTGAATTAGGTCCAATTATGGTTGTCTACCCTGATGGAGTATTCTATCAGCAACTAAAACCGGGAGATGCAAGAGAAATAGTACAGGAACATATTTTAAAAGGAAGAGTAGTACAACGCTTATTCTACAAAAAGCCTGAAACTGAAGAATTGGTCAGCATGGTAGATAATATCGATTTTTATAAACTACAGAAAAGAATTGCCCGAAGGAATTGTGGAATTATCGATGTTAATACCATTGATGATTATGTTGCCGCCGATGGATTTTTAGCCTTAGGAAAAGCATTAACAGAGATGACCCCTGAGGAAGTAATTGAAGAGGTTAAAAAATCTGGTTTAAGAGGAAGAGGAGGCGCGGGATTTCCTACCGGACTAAAGTGGAGTTTTGCAGCTAAAGCAGAAGGTAAACAAAAATATGTTTTATGCAATGCTGACGAAGGAGATCCTGGCGCATTTATGGACCGTAGTATGTTGGAGGGTGATGCATATAGTGTATTGGAGGCAATGATAATTGCCGGTTATGCTATTGGATCAAGCCAGGGTTTTATATATGTTAGAGCAGAATATCCTTTAGCTATCGAAAGATTGAATATTGCTGTTGCTGAAATGAGAAAACATGAGCTATTAGGAAAAAATATACTTGGCTCAGGTTTTGATTTCGATTTAGAAATAAGAATGGGAGCAGGGGCTTTTGTTTGTGGTGAGGAGACTGCTTTAATACATTCTCTTGAAGGAAAGAGAGGAGAACCCAGACCCAGACCCCCATTCCCTGCCAATAAAGGGCTATTTGGCTGCCCAACCGTTTTAAATAATGTAGAAACACTTGCTAATATACCCTATATAATTTTATATGGTGCAGATAAATTTGCTTCTATCGGTACCGAAAAAAGTAAAGGGACTAAGATATTTTCTTTAGCAGGGAATATTTACAACACTGGATTGATTGAAGTTCCTATTGGTATTACTCTGTATGATATTGTTTATAAGATCGGAGGAGGAATACCAAATAATAAGAAATTCAAAGCTGTCCAGATTGGAGGTCCATCTGGTGGCTGTATTCCTATCCAGCACCTTGATGCTAAAGTCGACTATGAATCACTTAAAGAATTAGGTGCTATTATGGGTTCAGGCGGATTGGTTGTTATGGATGAAGATACCTGTATGGTTGATATTGCCCGTTATTTTATGGAGTTCATTCAGAATGAATCATGCGGAAAATGTACCCCTTGCCGGGAGGGAACCAGAGTAATGCTGGAAATTCTTACCAGAATTTGTGAAGGTGAAGGTACTATGGAAGATTTAGAGATTTTAGAAGAACTAGCACCAAGCATTCAATCTACCTCACTTTGTGCATTAGGACAAACTGCGCCAAATCCAGTACTTACAACACTAAGATACTTTAGAGATGAATATATTGAGCACATACAGGATAAAAAATGCAGAGCAGGCCGCTGCCAAGCACTTTTAGGATATGAAATAGATCCGGAGAAATGTACCGGATGTACTATTTGTGCAAAAAAATGCCCTGTGGGAGCAATCACTGGGGAGAAAAAACAGCCTCATAAGATTGACCAGGATTTATGCATTAAATGTGATGCCTGTTACAAAGCATGCAAATTCGATGCAATATTAAAACACTAAAATTGTATAAAATATACTAACAATAATGATAGCATGCTAAATTATGAACGAAAAATCAGGATTTTATAGAAAGGAACAAAATAAAATCAAAATGAAAGCTACTGAAGAAATAAAAAAGGAAGAAATGGTTAAACCATTAGTCCATATAACTATAAATGATCAGATATTCATGGCAAAACCTGGCTCAACAATTTTAGAAGCAGCAACTGAGGCCGGTATTAAAATACCTACATTATGTGTTATGCCGGAAATAAATCACTATCCGGGTTCTTGCCGTTTATGTGTGGTAGAAGTTAAAGGCCATCCCTGTCTTGTGGCCTCCTGTGTTTATCCTGTTAACGAAGGAATGGTCATCTATACCCACAGTGAAAGAGTAATGACAGCCCGAAAGGCTGTATTGGAATTACTTCTAGCCTCTCACCCCTTAGATTGTCTTACCTGTGAAAAGAATGGCGAATGCTATTTGCAAGATTTAGCATATGAATATGGAGTCAAAGAATCTGGATTTGGTAGAAAAGATAAAAATCTCCCTATTGATGATAGCAACCCCTTCATTTTAAGAGATTTGAATAAATGCATTCTTTGCCGTAGATGTGTTGAAATATGTAATGAAGTTCAACAATCAAGAGCGATTGGCTTCGGATTTAGAGGAACTAAAACAGAAGTAATTGCAGGATTAGGAAATAAGTTGGGCCATGAAACAGTAATTACCATAGGTTCAGAAGGTAATCCAGACTATTCTAATTGTGTCTCTTGTGGGCAATGTGTTGCAGTTTGCCCCGTTGGTGCCTTAGTTGATAAACAAGCTATAGGTAAAGGAAGGGTGTGGGAGTTTGAAAAAGTATTTACTACCTGCAATTATTGTGGCACAGGGTGCGGATTCGACCTGAACGTAAAAGATGGAAAAGTAGTTAAAGTAACATCTAACCCAAATAGTGTAGTTAATGGAATTAATCTTTGCGTAAAAGGACGTTTTGGTAATGACTATATTCATAAAGAAGACCGTTTAACTACTCCCTTAATTAGAAAAAATGGAAAGTTAGAACCGGCTTCCTGGGATGAAGCTTTACAGCTAATCAGTGACAGGTTCCAGGAGATAAAGAAGGAAAGCGGAAAAGACAGTCTTGCCGTACTCTCTTCTGCTAAATGTACTAATGAAGAGAACTATCTTTTAATGAAATTTGGCCGTGCTGTTTTAGGAACAAATAATGTTGACCATTGCGCACGTCTCTGCCATTCTGCTACCGTATCCGGTCTGGCACAATCATTTGGAAGTGGTGCTATGACTAACTCTATTAAGGAGATAGCCAATGCACCTGTAATCTATCTGACAGGTTCCAATACTACAGAGAACCACCCAATTATCGGTTTAGAGATTAAAAAAGCGGTTACCAAAAATGGTGCAAAGTTGATTGTAGCCGATCCTAGAGAAATAGAGCTTGTTAAGTATGCCACCTTATGGTTAAGACATAGGCCTGGTACTGATGTTGCTCTCTTTAATGGCTTGATGAACGTTATTATTACAGAAGGCTTAGAAGATAAAGAGTTCATTAAAGAGAGAACCGAAGATTATGAAAAGATGAAAGAAGTAGTCTTAAAGTATACTCCTGAAATAGTTGCCAAGATTACAGGTGTACCGGCAGAAGATATTAGAAAAGCAGCTAGAATGTATGCAAATGCTGAGAGTGCCTCTCTAATATATTCTATGGGTATTACACAGCATAGCACTGGAACAGATAATGTTATGTCAACTGCTAATATAGCTATGCTAACAGGAAATGTTGGGAAAGAAAATGCTGGAGTGAACCCTCTTCGTGGCCAGAGTAATGTTCAGGGTGCCTGTGATATGGGAGCATTACCCAATGTTTATTCTGGTTATCAAGCAGTTACTGACCCTCAGGCAAAAGAAAAATTTTCGAAAGCTTGGGGAGCGGAATTGTCAGATAAAGTCGGTTTGACAGTAGTTGAGATATTAAATGCTGCCTATGACGGTAAAATTAGGGGATTGTTCATAATGGCAGAAAATCCGGCAATGTCTGATCCAGATTTGAATCATGCACGTGAAGCTCTTGAAAGAGTAGAATTTTTAGTTGTATCTGACATTTTTATGACTGAAACAGCCGAAGTAGCTGATGTAGTTTTACCAGGTGTAACTTTTGCTGAAAAGGATGGAACCATTACTAATACAGAAAGAAGAGTGCAAAGATTCCACAAAGCAATTGAACCGATAGGTGAATCAAAGCCTGAATGGCAGATAATAAGTGAGCTGGCTCAGAAGATGGGTTATAATATGAGCTACAATAGCCCTGCTGAAATTATGGAAGAGATTGCCAGCTTAACTCCTATTTATGGTGGCATGTTCTATCCAAGATTGGAAAAAGAGGGCCTGCAATGGCCTTGTCCTAATGCTGACCATCCAGGTACAAAATTCCTGCATAAAGATAAATTTAGTCGTGGTAAAGGAAAGTTTTTCCCAATTGAATTTAAAGAGGCAGTAGAACTTCCTGATGAAGAATATCCTATGATATTTACCACCGGAAGGGTATTATACCATTTCCATACTGGTACAGTCAGCAGGAGATCTAAGGGGCTGAATGAGGTTTACAAAGAAGCTCTGGTAGAAATAAGTCCAAAGGATGCAAAAGATTTAAATATAAGTGATGGCGAGATAATTGAAGTTGCATCTCGAAGAGGAAAAATACAGGCAAAAGCCAAGGTTACAGAGAGGTCAGATGAGGGAGTAGTTTTCATGAGTTTTCATTTCCATGAAGCAGCTGCAAATCTCTTAACAATTGCCGCTCTTGATCCCATTTCAAAGATACCAGAATTTAAAGTCTGTGCTGTTAATATTAAAAAAATATCCTAAAAAATACTATATTGTCAAAAAAGGAGGAAATATAATTGAGTACGGAGAAGGAAAAAATCCAGTTAGTCCAGGATGTTTCAACACCCTGCAATGCACCTGCTGCTGTTGCTAATGCTTTTTGTTCAATAGGGCAGAATAAAGCAAATTTGTCAATTAATAAGATGATAATATTGGGGATTTTGGCGGGAGCTTACATCTCTTTTGGTGCCCAGTTAGCCACTATGGCTACTTATGACGCAGCAAAATTTGTTGGAGATGGAATTGCCAAAATATTATTTGGAAGCGTCTTTTCAGTTGGTTTGATGATGGTGGTCATTGCCGGAGCTGAATTATTTACAGGCAATAACTTAATTGTGGTAGGCACTTTAAACAATAATGTTTCGGTGAATAAACTATTGAATAGCTGGCTTTGGGTATATTTAGCTAATTTTGCTGGTTCACTGCTCGTTGTATGGCTAATGTACCTTGCTAAACTATGGACGACCGGAAATTTTGCTGTTGGAGCCAGAGCATTGATAATTGCAAATGGAAAAGTTAATATGAGCTGGGGTGCTGCAATAGCTAGAGGTATACTCTGTAACTGGCTGGTATGCCTTGCCGTCTGGATGGCAGTTGCTGCTAAAGATATTGCCGGAAAGATTTTAGCAATATATTTCCCCATAATGGCTTTTGTGGCCAGTGGTTTTGAGCACAGTATCGCAAACATGTATTTTATCCCTATGGGAATGCTTTTAAAGAACAATGCTTCAGTGGTTGAAGCAGCAGGTCTGGCAGCGAATCAACTTAACAACTTGAATATTAGTGGTCTACTATTCAATAATTTGTTACCAGTTACTATAGGTAATATAATTGGCGGAGCATTCTTTGTAGCAACATTGTATTGGTATGTTTATTTAAAAGAAGAAAAATAATAAATCTACTTAATAGATAAAATATTTGGGCTATACTGTTATATAAGTTTAAATAGTATAGCCCTTTTTTTATAAACACAATCATTCATAAGATATTAACTATTATATATTTATTTAGCTGGTATATGAGTAGAAAAATGAATAAAGGGAAACAAAATCCTCTATCGGTTTTAGTTTTAGCCGGCGGTAAGAGTAGCAGAATGGGCTTAAATAAGGATAAAGGCCACATGCAGTTTCAAGGTATGAGTCTTATAGAGTATGTCCTTAAAAACCTCCTTTCTATTAGTGGAATAGAAAAAGAGAATATTATCATCATAGGACCTAAAGAAAAATACTCTATATATCAGTTTGCCGTTGTTGAGGACCTCTATCCTAATAAAGGGCCTTTAGGAGGGATTATTTCAGGTTTAAAATACTCTAAAACATTTTATAATCTTGTAATAGGGTATGACATGCCCTTTGTAGAGCCTAAATTAATTGAATATATGATAGAAAATAGCAAAGGTTATGATATTGTTATTCCTTCATATGGAGAAAATATGTATGAGCCGTTATGTGCAATTTATAGTAAGAATTGCATGAAGGTTATGAAAAGTAATCTAATCAATAATATACTGGCTGTCAGAAGCATATTTCCTTATTGTGGTATTCGTTGGATTAGAGAAGATGAAATCAGAGTGTTTGACCCGGAATTGCACTCATTCTTTAATATAAATTTCCAGAATGATTTTATATTAGCAGAAAAATTAGAGAGAATTAGAAAGGCAAAATAATGTTGAATGATAAGAAGGGGATACAGGTAGAACTTTTTAAAGTAACGGGGATTGAACAAAAGAGGATTTCAGATTTAGTAGCAAGGGAGACAGTTGCAAAAATCTACATTAATCAGAAATACTTTACAAGCTTAAATTGCAGTCCGGGTGGTTTTAAATATCTGGCAACAGGTTTTCTGTACAACTCTGGTATTATAGATAATAGAGATAAAATTATTTCAACTGAAGTAAAGGGAAATAAAATCTTTTTTGAATTGAAAAATAATTTGTTGATAAAAGAAAAAAATATTAATACTTATCAAAACAATCAGATTATATTAAATAAACCAAACAGACAAAAGAAATATTCTATTGATAATTGTATAAGCATTAATATTGATACTATCTATTCTCTGATTTACCAAATGCAAGAGAAATCGGTATTTTTCAAAGAGAGTGGTGCTGTTCATAGTTGCGGAATCGCTGATACTAATGGTTCCATTATACTATTTAGTGAAGATATCGGGCGATACAATACTGTGGACAGAGTAATAGGAAAAGCTCTCTTAAAAGATATTAAAATTAATGATAAGATAATTTTAACCTCTTGCCGTATTACGTCAGGAATTATGAAGAAGATTTTGAAGGCAAATATTCCAATAATTATTTCTAGAGCTGCTGTTACAGACGAAGCCATTAAGCAGGCTAAAAAAAATGGACTAACTCTTATCGGCTTTGCCCGTGGTGAAAGAATGAATATATATACTTATGCTGAACGTATTATTATCTAATTCAAAAATACTAAGAATAACTCCACTTAGTGTTTTGAGTGCTCTTCCTGTTTTCAATCTCCTTGTGCTCCAATTTTTTAAAGAATAACAAAGTAATGGTATAATAAAAAAATATATGAATCACGAGGCATTTAAAGTGAGTAAGAATATATTATCCATAGACCCTGGTAGGAGTAAATGTGGGATTGCACTTGTTAATTCTAAATTAGAGTATATAAATGGTGCCGTTGTAAAAAATGAAGAATTAATTGATCAAATAAAAGAATATTTATTGGATCATGAAATTAAAAATATTGTAATTGGCAGTGGAACTAATTCAGAAAAAATTATCAGATTAATTAGAGAAGAATTTCCAGGTTATAATGTTTTCATTGTAGAAGAGAAAGACACTACTCGAATGGCAAGAAAATTCTTTTTTAAGTATAATCCACCTTCAGGTTGGTTAAGGATATTCCCCATTTCTATGCTTGTGCCATCACGACCGTATGATGATTTTGCAGCCTATGTGATAGCAAGAAGATTTTTTTTAGAACGGGATAACAAGAATATTTAATAAGCTAACATAGCATTGCATGGTAAAATATATTTATCTTTACGTCTAATAGATGATAAGAGTAAATAAAGAATGCCTGCTATAGGAATAACATGAAAATAAGATATTCAATTAACATAAATGGTATTATTCAGGGTGTTGGATTTCGCCCTTTTATACATAAATTAGCTAATAAGTTCAATATTAATGGATGGGTACGCAATACAAATCAAGGAATAGAAATGGAGATCGAGGGAGAAAAATATTTCTGTGTAAGCTTCCTTTCTGAGTTAAAACACAATCCACCCCCATTAACACTTATAGAAAATATCAGCATAAAAGAATTGCCCGTAATCGGATTTACCGAATTTGTAATTAGGAATAGTAATTCTGCTGATAGACCTCCAATAATTCTCATGCCACCAGATATATCTATTTGTAATGATTGTTTGAAAGAGCTCAATAACCCATCTGACCTCCGTTACAGATACCCGTTTATTAATTGTACTAATTGTGGTCCACGTTTTTCAATTATTCAGGATATGCCATATGATAGAAATAAGACAACAATGGATAAATTTGTTATGTGCTCCAACTGCTTGGACGAATATAATAATTTAGGGAGTCGTCGATATCATGCTGAAGCAAACACCTGTCCCATTTGTGGTCCTCATGTTTATCTATATGTAAAAAATCAAAAAATTGATGTTGATGATCCTATTAAAGAAGCACAAGATAGGCTAAAAAGAGGAGAAGTTGGCTTAATAAAAGGGTTAGGTGGATTTCACTTAACCTGTAATGCTAAAGATATTCAAGCTGTTTCCAGAATAAGAGAAATAAAAAAGAGGGACCAAAAACCTTTAGCATTGATGACAGAAAGTTTATCAGAAATCAAAGAAATATGTTATATCCCAGAATTAGCCAGAAAATACTTAGAAAGCAGAGAAAGGCCGATAGTGCTTTTAAAAAAGAAAAATACTGCAACCCTTTCACCACAACTGGCACCCGACAATGGCTATCTGGGTTTTATGCTGCCATATACACCATTGCATTATATGTTAATACAAAAAAGTCATTTAATACTGGTTATGACAAGTGCTAATTTTAGTGATGAGCCTATCATTATAGAAAATGAAACAGCTATACGGGAATTTGCTCAATCTGTTGATTTTTTACTTTTACATAATCGCAGCATTTATAATCGCTGTGATGATTCA
>JAXGTM010000078.1:0-9636 GCA_040774925.1 Atribacterota bacterium
AAAAAAATTCAAATAAATAATATTCGTAAAGGGTACCATTAAATAATAAACTGAAAATAATGATGTTGAAATTTTAAATGACAATAATAGTGGTAATAAAGATAAAGTGAGAGAATAAGTGAGTCTGTGCTATATTTTTCTACAAATAATTAATTATAAATTTTTAGCTGTTATAAGAGTATTGCATTTGATAGTTTGAAAAGTAATGAATATACTTACTCGATGATATAAGCAGTTTTCATGGTTAGAATAATTAACAAGTTTATATGTTAAATTTTTGTTTTAGTTGTTATGAGTAAATATTTTTTAAACATTATCCAGTAAATCGAATCTTTTTTTAAGCATTTTCAAATTACTCTTCAAAGCCGGTCTTTCTGATAAAAAAATTTATGAAATCTAACAGGCAAAGAATTTAACAATTTTTGACAGGTTATAGCAGAACTTGTTATTTAAATAATCTTTTGATATAGTAATAACTATTATATTTATGGAGGATATTGATGAAAGCAATAGCTATTGTTGGATTTAAGAATAGTGGGAAAACTACACTAGCTCTCAAAGTAGCACGTTCTCTTGTCAACAGAAATTATCGGGTAGCAGTCATCAAACATTCAAGTACAGCTATTCCTCAGGGAAATAATGATTCAGACTATTTTTTGCAAGAAGTTGATAAAGTTGCACTTATTACTCCTGAAAGAACAGATATAATGATGAAGGGACAATGGGATTTAAAGAGAATAATTCCCTTGCTGACAGCAGATTTTTTAGTAATTGAAGGATTTAAAAGCCTGAAATATTTTCCTAAGGTTTTATGTATTAAAAACGAAGAGGAAAAAAAATTACTTGATGATGGTTTAGGAATATTCAGTGTAGGAATGGAATTTTCTTTAAAAGAAAAAGGTATTGTTGATTATGCAATAAATGAAGATGAGATTTTTCCAGAAATGATAGATCAAATTGAGGAAAAAGCATTCTTGCTACCAGATGAGAACTGTGGAAAATGCGGGTATGAAAATTGTCATGAACTAGCAAAGGCTATTGTTAAGGGAGAAGAATTAATAGATAAATGCGTTCATCTGCAAGACTTTCTATCAATTAAAATTAATGGAAAAGAAGTTTTTCTGAACCAGTTTATGGTTAAGCTTTATAAGAACTTGATTTACGGTATGCTGGCACCTTTGAAAAATATTGATCCACTAGAACAAGCTGAAATAGAAATAAGAACCAATATGTCTGGAACGAGTAAAATTGATGTTGGGACTGATTAAAATTAATAAAAATAGCTTATAAAATTTATATTTTTATGATGTTAAATGAGGTAAAGAGGATGGTAAAAGAACAAAAAAATACCAGTAACAATGTTTTTGAAAGTATTGTTATTGGAGGAGGCCCTGCAGGGCTAACTGCCGGGCTATATTTAAGTCGCTACCGGATAGATGTTGCATTAATCGAAAAAGGCTTTAGCGGAGGGCAGGTGAATCTATCTGAGATAATTGAAAACTATCCTGGTTTTCCAGAAGGAATTATGGGACCGGAATTAATGCAGAAATTTGAGGAACAGGCAGTTAAGTTTGGTCTAAAAATATTCAATGAGTCTGTGATAAAAGTTTCAAAAATTATTCAGGATGGGGCAATAAGGTTTATTGTTAAAACAGATAATGGAGAATTTTATGCAAGAACAATTGTTATAGCATCTGGGGGCGAGGCAAATAAATTAAGTGTTCCCGGTGAAAAAGAACTAACTGGCAGGGGGGTTTCTTATTGTGGGACTTGTGATGGAGCTTTTTTTCGTGACAAAGAAGTTGTGGTAGTCGGCGGTGGTGATACAGCCTTAGAAGAATCTTTATTTTTAACCAGATTTGCTAGCAAAGTGACAATTATTCATAGAAGGGACGAATTAAGAGGCAGCAAAATATTACAGGAGCGTGTTTTTAATAATCCTAAAATAGATTTTAAGTGGAGTTCAATTGTTGAATCAATTAATGGTAACAACCATGTTGAGAATGTATTATTAAAGAATGTAAAAACTGGTGAGACAAACATCTTCCCGTGTCAGGGAGTATTTATATTCACAGGGTACAAGCCCAGCTATCCTGACCTTGGAGAAATGTATGAACAATTAGTCGATGATAGAGGATATATAGTTACAGATGAAAATATGAAAACTAAAATAGAAGGGGTTTTTGCCTGTGGTGATGTTAGGGCAAAAGAATTTCGACAAATTGTTACCGCCTGTGGCGAAGGTGCTACAGCTGCATTTTACATAGAGGCATTTTTAAAAATAAGTTAATTTATTCTGAGAACAGAGAATTATTAGAAAAGGATTTCCATGAAAACATATGGAGAAAATAATGGGTTTTGATTTTGGCATTTCTACTATGGTTTACTTTCAAAAGCCGATTGAAAAAATACTTCCTTATTTAATCAAAGAAGGAATCAGGAATATTGAAATACGGCCTAAAGAAAATCACTTTCAGGCGCAATCGATTGATGATGTCTTTAAAATAAAAAGGCAATTAGAGAAAAAAGGGATTCTGGTAAAGGCTATACATATGCCAATAAACGGAGTCGATATATCACATCCTGAAGAATATGAAAGAACCAAATCTGTTCGAGAAGTTGAAAAAATTGTTTTGATGGCTTCCCATTTGAATGTAGATCTGGTTGTAGTTCATCCAGGTGGCAAAGCTAAGAGCTGTGATGATAAGAGAAATAGGATGAATCGCAGCATTGAAAGCCTCCAGGAAATCATAGACTTTAGTCAAAAATGGGGAATAAAAATAGCACTAGAAAATACTCTTCCAGGTAGAATAGGTGATAGATGGGAAGACCTTCAGAAAATTATTGAGAGGATTTCATCTAAAAGTTTAGGAATTTGTCTCGATACAGGGCATTTACTGTTGAACTATCAAGAGATTAGTAAAGGAGACTTAAATCTGGATAAAGAAGGGATTAACTGGCAGGACAATTTATTTCATATACATATTCATGATAATGATGGGAGGCATGACTTACATATACTTCCACAAGATGGCTTATTTCCCTGGGCTTCTTTCATGACTTTTGTTAGAGAGATTAACTATAATAAAACATTAATTATAGAGGTAAAAGAACAGAATAATCTATCTGATTTACTTCGCCAGGTTAACATAGCCTGCAGCAAGTTAAATAATTTAGCCTAAACTCATAGTATTTGATAGAATAACCGGGGTAGATGTAATTTTGTATTTTGCTATAAAGATTATTATTTGATAGAATAATGATGATATTTAGAATTTCGAGGAGGAATCTTTGGTGACTAAAAAAAATGTAGAAAAAGTTAGGATATTTGCTCTCGTAGGACACGGTGATGCCGGGAAAACCTCTCTTGCTGAAGCAATGCTTTTTGATTCCAACATGACCACCCGTTTGGGAAAAATTGAACAGGGTAATACCGTTACTGATTATGACCCAAAAGAAGTAAAAAGAGGTATTACTATTAATTCATCATTGGCTTATTTAGATTGGAAAAATTCATCTTTCAACATAATTGATACTCCAGGTTATTTAGACTTTATTATAGATACCAGATCGAGTTTAAGAGTAGTTGATTGTGCTGTTATAGTTGTATGTGGTGTTTCAGGAGTAGAAGTGCAGACAGAAAAAGTATGGGAATATTCCGAAGAGTTTCAGCTTCCCAGGGTGTTTTTTGTAAATAAACTGGATCGAGAAAGAGCTGATTTTAATAGGGCAAGTGAAATGATTAAGGAGAATTTTGGTCAAAACGCCGTTCCAGTACAGTTGCCTATAGGAACTGAAGAGAATTTTCAGGGGATTGTTGATTTATTAGAAATGAAAGCATATTATTTCCAACCAGGTAAGGATGGCAAGAACCAGATAGAAGAAAGAGATATACCGGAAGATTTGAAAGATACAGCAAAAATATCTCGCCAAAAAATAGTTGAAGTGGTTGCAGAATTTGATGACGAAGTTCTTATGAAATATCTTGATGGAGAAGAATTGACAAAAGAAGAAATATTAACATGCTTAAAAGGTGCAATTGTAGAACAAAAAATATTTCCTATTCTGTGTGGCTCAGCAACCAAAAATATTGGTATTGAATCATTTCTCGATTTTATAACGAATTATTTCCCCAATCCTCTTGAATTACCCGATATTGTTGTTAATGATATCAAAGAAGGGAAAGAAACGAAATTAAAGCGGGATGTAGATGCTCCATTTTCAGCACTGGTATTTAAAACTATTGCAGATCCATATGTTGGTAATTTGACCTATTTCAGAGTTTATTCTGGTGAACTAGATTCTGATTCCCAGGTTTATAATTCTTCCCAGGATATAGAAAATAAGGTTGGCAAGATTTATCGCATGCAGGGAAAAGAACAGAGCGCAATCTCTAAAGTGACTGTTGGAGGAATAGGAGCAATAGCTAAACTAAAGAAGACTAATACTGGTGATACTTTGTGTGACAAAGAACATCCAATTCAATTTAAAAGAATAGAATATCCTGAACCAATTATGAGAATTGCTATATCTCCAAAAAGTAAAGGAGATGAAGATAAACTAAGCATTGCTTTGAATAGAATTCAAGAAGAAGATCCTACAATACAAATCCATAGAGACGAAGATACAGGGGAAACTATCATTGCCGGAATGGGAGAATCTCACCTCGACGTTGTAATGGAAGTAATGGAAAAGAAGTTCGGAGTTGAGGTTGAGAAAAGCACGCCTAAAGTTGGGTACAAGGAGACTATAAGAAAACAAGTTCAGGCTGAAGGAAAATATAAAAAACAGTCAGGTGGGCGGGGTCAGTACGGGCATTGTTTTGTAGAATTTGAACCTATGGAAAGAGGAAAAGGATTTGAATTTGTTGACAAAATAGTTGGTGGGGTTATTCCAAAGCAATACCGGCCCGCTGTGGAAAAAGGTATTGTTGAAGCGATGAGAAAAGGAGTTTTGGCTGGCTATCCAACTATTGATATTAGAGCTACTTTATTTGATGGCAGTTACCATACTGTTGATTCCTCGGAAATGGCTTTTAAAGTAGCAGGTTCTTTGGCTTTTAAAAAAGGAGCAGCAATGGCTGATCCTATCATTTTAGAGCCAATATATAATTTAGAAGTAGTTGTTCCCCAAGAATACATGGGTGACATAATAGGAGATATAAATAGTAAACGGGGCAAGATAATGGGAATGGATGAATCGGGTAAAGGGAAACAAACTATTAAAGCTCAAGTCCCTCAGGCTGAGATGTTCAGGTATTCTATCGATTTAAGGTCTATCACTCAAGGGAGAGGAGCATTTACTATGAGATTTTCACACTATGAAGAGGTTCCTCCTCAAATAGCTCAAGAGATTATAGAGAAAGCTAAACAGGAAGCTGAATCTGAAACTTAAAAAGGAAAATACTAGAAATAATTTTATGTTAATACTTGTTTAAACAACTTTTTGTAACTATAATAGGGGTAGATTTATAAAATTTATTTATGAGGGAGGTGTAAGATTAATGTTTGGAGATTTAGAATGGTATTGGATTGCAGCTATTATTGCCGCTATAGTGGGTGTGATTTGGTGGATGGGTAAAGATTAAGAATAAGCTTACAGTACTTATAAATATTTCTTGTGATTGTAATGTTACTAAAATAAGTGCAGGTTTTATATTTTATTAATAATCCAGCCTGCACTTATTTATTCTTGAACCGTTTTAGTGTTTTAGAAGAATATACTAATTTTTTTAGATTGACTTTTTAAATTAATTTAAATATAATTACTTTGTAATTTTGTTATTTTTATTTTTAATAGGCAAGTTTTCGTAGGAAAATATTGAGTAACCTTAACTTAGAGAGTCAGTGTTTGGTGAAAACTGATGTGAGGCCTCAAAAAACTCACCTGCATATCTACTGAGTTGAAAAATTAAATGATTATTCATACTCAGTACGGTTTCTACGTTAAAGAAGAATAAGGGTAGATGGGGCTGTAGCTCAGTTGGGAGAGTGCCTCCTTGGCGTGGAGGAAGTCGCGGGTTCGATTCCCGCCAGCTCCACCATTATTAATCTACCAAAAAAGGGTGGTACCACGTGAAATTCTCGTCCCTTGTAACATGATGATGTTGCAAGCGGCGAGTTTTTTATTTTAGGAGAGTGAAAATATCTTATGAAAGAAAAATATGATTTTCAGAAAATAGAAAATAAATGGCAAGAATTCTGGTATAGTCAGGAGTTGTTTAATAGTGATATTAGATCTGACAAAAAGAAGTATTATGTTTTAGAAATGTTTCCATACCCTTCAGGTGAACCTCATATGGGGCATGTAAAAAATTATGTCATAGGAGATGTTGTGGCACGCTACAAACACAGCAGAGGGTTTAATATATTGCACCCTATGGGCTGGGATTCTTTTGGTTTACCTGCAGAGAATGCAGCTATAAAAAATCAGATTCATCCTGCAAAATGGACCCAGGACAATATTAAGAAAATGAAAGATACCCTTTTATCAATGGGGATAAGCTATGATTGGAGACGGGAAATTACTACTAGCAGTCCAGAATATTATAAATGGACTCAATGGATGTTTTTACAGCTCTTTAAAAACGGTTTTGCTTACAAAAAGAAATCTGTAGTTAACTGGTGTCCATCTTGTGCAACGGTACTGGCAAATGAACAGGTTGTCAATGGAGAATGTGAAAGATGTGGTTCTGAGGTTACTAAAAAAGATTTACCACAGTGGTTTTTTAAAATAACTGATTATGCTCAACGTCTTTTAGATGATATGGATATTTTGGAAGAATGGCCTGAACGGGTTTTAGCAATGCAACGAAATTGGATAGGGAGAAGCGAAGGAGCGCAGGTAAATTTTAGTATTGAAGGTAGAAATGAAATTTTTTCAGTATTTACCACCAGGCCTGACACGCTCTATGGCGTAACATTTTTTGTTCTGTCACCCGAGCACCCTATAGTTGATGAACTTGTTCGAGGTACTAGCTATGAAGAAGATGTCAAGAAGTTTAAAGAGGAATTCTACAGAGAAAATATTTCAGAAAAAAATATAATGGTTAATGAAAAAAAAGGATGTTTCATTGGACATTATGTAATTAATCCTCTAAATAACGAAAGAATACCAATATGGCTTGCAAACTATGTTTTAATGGAGTACGGTACTGGTATGGTTATGGGAGTGCCGGCACATGACCAGAGAGACTTTGAATTTGCGCGGAAATACAATATACCCATAAGAGTAGTTATTAAGCCAAATGATAATGATTCTTTAGAAGAAGAACTTAGAGAAGCCTTTGATTTAGAAGGAACTATGATTAATTCAGGGAGATTTGATGGGCTTCCAAGCGATAAAGGTAGAGAGCTGGTTATAGAGTATTTAGAAGAAAAAGGTTTAGGCGTTAGAGAGATAAATTATCGCTTAAGAGATTGGCTGATTTCAAGACAACGTTATTGGGGTGCACCAATTCCAATTATCTACTGTCCTAAATGTGGAATGGTTCCTGTACCAGAAAAAGATTTACCGGTATATCTGCCAGATAATATAGATTTTAAACCAACCGGGCAATCTCCATTACAATATAGTGAAGAATTTCTTTACACTACCTGCCCTGAATGTGGTGGCAAAGCCAAAAGAGATACAGATACCATGGATACTTTTGTCTGTTCCTCCTGGTATTTTTTACGTTTCTGTTCTCCTAACTTGAATGACCGTCCTTTTGATAAAGATGAACTACATTACTGGATGCCCGTAGACCAGTATATTGGAGGAGTAGAACATGCTATTCTGCATCTTTTATATTCTCGTTTTATGGTTAAGGTCCTTTCTGATATAGGTTATATAAATTTCAAAGAACCTTTTAAGCGACTTTTTACTCAGGGAATGGTATGTAAAGACGGAGCAGCAATGTCTAAATCAAAAGGAAATGTAGTTACTCCAGGAAATATATTCAAACGTCATGGTGTTGATGCAACACGGCTAATGATTCTTTTTGCTAGCCCCCCTGAGTTTGATATGGAGTGGAGCGAAGCTGGTATTGAAGGAGCAACTCGTTTTTTAAATAGAGTATGGCGAATAGCATATCATTACCATAGTATATTTAATGAAGCAGATAAAAGTGAAGAAATTAAAGAAGCAGCAAAGGGAGATTATAAAAGACTAGAGAGAAAAATACATCAGACTATAAAAAAAGTAACAGAAGATATTGAAGATAGATTTCACTTTAATACTGCAATAAGTGCCATCATGGAACTGGTTAACGAATTGTATGGCATTAAAACTAAATTAACAAGCATGAGTAAGCCTGAAAAGAATGTTATAAGATATGCAATTGAAATTATTATCAAATTACTTGCCCCTATAACTCCCCATTTCTGTGAAGAGTTGTGGCAGGAAATTGGCAAACAGAAGAGCATTTATCTGGAGAATTGGCCAGCATTTGATCCAGAATTAATTAAAGAAGAACAGGTTCTAATAGTTGTTCAGATAAATGGTAAACTACGGGATAAAATCGAAGTTCCTGCCGATATTACTGAAGAAGATATCAAAAATACAGTGTTGAGATTACCGAAAATAGAAAAATGGATTGAAGGTAAAACTATAGATAAAATCATTTATATTCCCGTAAAAATTATCAATATAGTTTTATGTTAGGTAAAGAGAATTGCCCAAATCCATGATTCCTGCTAACATTGATTTAAGAGTAATAATTTTTAAGAATAGCACATAGTCTATTGTAATTAAAATATGTTTAAAATATCTACTTAAAAGAGGAGGATATATAATGGCATCTTTTGGTGATTTGAATAGTTTTATTGGTATAGGTCGACTTACCAGAGATCCCGAATTGAGATACACTCCTTCCGGTAGGGCTGTTTGTAGGTTTGGTCTTGCTATCAATCGCAGTTATAAGAATCAGGAAGGAAATAATGTTGAAGATACTTTATTTATAAATGTTTCTGTTTGGGGCAAGCAGGCCGAATATAGCTCGCAGTACTTAAGAAAAGGGAGAAGAGTAGCTGTTAATGGAGAATTAAGGTCTAACAATTGGCTTGACCGGGAAGGAAATAAAAGAGTTTCTTTTGAAATTAATGCCAGAACTATTCAGTTTTTGGATTATCTAAAAGATTTAGACACCTCCTCTGATGATGATTATTCTAAAGCTGGGAGTTATGGTGGAAGTATGGGTAGAAGTGAAGAGAATGAAGAAGACGACGGCTTTATGGAAGAAGATCCAAATGAAGAGGACATCCCTTTTTAATTAAAACAAATGCTCTTTGAATAGTTATTCTTTTATAAAGTAAATAATTATTTTTTTGTTTATTTTATAGACAAAGAAAAAAAGAGATGTTATAATAAAATTTGCAATTTCAAAAATGAATACAGAGGGCGGATAGCTCAGTAGGGAGAGCACTGGCTTTACAAGCCAGGGGTCACAGGTTCAAGCCCTGTTCCGCCTACCATTGTCAATGTGGGGTCGTAGTGCAGTATGGTCTAACACGCCTGCCTGTCACGCAGGAGAACGCGGGTTCAAATCCCGTCGGCCCCGCCATTTTCTTTTATTCGGAGGCAAGTTTTGCCGAGATAGCTCAGTCGGTAGAGCAGTGGACTGAAAATCCACGTGTCCCCAGTTCAACTCTGGGTCTC
>JAXGTM010000079.1:0-9463 GCA_040774925.1 Atribacterota bacterium
AATATAATACGTACTGAAAAATTTTAGTATTGCCATGTCCGACCTAATATATCTTTCGGAAATTAATAAACATTGGTAGCCAATCCTCTTTTTTCTATTAAATCGTTTACCATCTATTTCTCCTGAGTATTGACTTCTTCTTTTATTTGTTTAATATTGCTACATAAGAGTGGCCTCTCTTACTATTCTTACTATGGACATTTGGTCTCCTTGGTAATTTTTATATAGCCTCCAATGGCCTTCTATTTCTAAACGTTCCCAAAAAATCTTAGATAGGTTTAACAAAAATATGATTATTGGTTATAGGAAATAGTAATCACTTTATAGTGTTGTTTTAAATTTTCATTGATTATCTTTTTAGTTGGGTTGGTGATAATAATATTATGTCTAAGACGTATTTAACGTAATTAAGATAGGTGAACAAAATCCCAACTCTTCTTACAGAATATGATAAATTTTAGGATAAATACCATCGTAATTTTTTGCAATCATATGGGCAATACCGTCAACTATCTCTTTTGTGGGAAAATTAAATATTACCTGAAACAGATAGTTAGGTTTTCATTTACTTATACTAGCAATAGTAATTTTTTAATCGTATCTCTCGCCAGCGGCTAACCATGCAGAGCTCTAAACCCTGTAATGCAATAACCGATGTGGATTTGAAAATAGTGAGATCTGAGATAATTTAACAACAATCATTTTATATTGCAGCTTTATACATACCAGTAACCACTTGATCGATATCAGCTAGCAATACCTTTTAACCCCTTTGATTTTTATTACATAATTTGGTATAGAAAGTAAACTCTTGGAGTTAGGCTTTGTCCAGCAGGAGAGCACAGCCCTGTTATCAGAAGGGCGGAATTGAAGCCATTACGATTTGCCTTTCTTTTACCATTGTCTTTTTAATGAGTTAATAAGTCCAGCCGTTCATCTCTTTCTTCTTCCATTACCTGTTGTACAATACTCCTTGCATCCCCTTTAAGAAATCTCCACTCTGATTTAATTCATCTTGCAAAATAGTCTTTATTGAATTACTATTAAGTTGGGTACTCTTGGATTTACCCTCCTATTTTTTTAAGATTATCATCTATTTATTATGGAGGATCTTGGTGTCCCATTTCAAGTTAATCTTTTAATTAACTCATCTTACTTTTTGAGGCAATATAGTAAAAATCCTCCAATATTAAAGTGAATTATAATTAAAAAAATAGAACTAATTAAGAACAGAGGTGAATAATTGAGAATAGATGATATTTTGACAAAAAAAGAGGGTGAGAAATTATTTTTATTGGGAAATGAAGCGGCTGTCAGAGGGGTGTTAGAGGCAGGGATCTCTTTTACTTCAACCTACCCAGGAACACCTTCATCAGAAATAGGAAACATCCTTGCTAGAATTGCTTCAAAAGCAGATGTCTATTTCGAATTTTCAATAAATGAAAAGGTAGCACTGGAAGTTTCAGCGGCTGCTGCTGCATCAGGACTCAATTCTTTTGTATTTATGAAGCATGTCGGCTTAAATGTTGCCGCAGATGCATTTATAAGCACAGCTTATTCTGGAGTAAGAGGTGGAATGATAATTCTCTCTGCTGATGATCCTTCTATGCACTCCTCACAAAATGAGCAGGATAATAGAATTATGGCTCAGTTAGCAGGAGTTCCAGTTTTGGAACCATCCAATCCTCAGGAAATGAAAGATTTTATGGTATACGCTATTACTATTTCTAACCAGTACAAGATTCCAGTTATGATACATACTACTACACGGGTTTCCCATATGAGAGGAATAGTTGAGCTGGGGCCCATTAAACCAGGGAAAAAAGAAGGATTTTTTGAAAAAGGGGATATGAGATTCATTATTGTACCTGATGTGGCGCGTAAGCTTCGTCTGGAGTTAGCAGCAAAGTTGGAGCAATTAGAAAAAGCAGCAAGTACCTCACCAATCAATCGAGTTGAAAGAGTAAATCCTGAAAATAAAACTGGTATTATTACCTCAGGGGCTTCCTTTAATTATGTTATGGATACTGTAAACAGACATTCTCTGTCTGTAAATATTCTTAAATTAGGATTTTGCCATCCTTTCCCCCGGGAATTGGTGAAAGAATTTATTAAGGATCTGGAAAAAGTTATAGTTATAGAAGAAGTAGAGCCTGTAATGGAAAAGGAAATACTTTCATTAGTAGGAGAGAAAGGGTGGTGCAAAAAAATTCATGGCAAACTGGATAAAACGCTGCCACGAATTTATGAATACAACCCTGATATAGTTGATAAGGCACTTACTCAGATATTCCAGATAAAAAAAATAGGTGAAAACCCAAAAATTGATTTTGAAGGCATAAACCCGCCTGCCAGACCGCCAGTGCTATGTCCGGGATGTCCGCACCGTTCTACCATTTATGGACTAAAGAAAGCTGTCCAAAGTTTAAAAATTAAAAAAGAGAATATAATCTATTCAAATGATATCGGTTGCTATACCCTTGCCTTACAGCCGCCCTATCATATGGCTGATTATGTTATATGTATGGGGTCAAGTATTGGAATTGCCAGTGGAATGAGTAAATCTACCAGGCAAAAAATTGTTGCCCTTATAGGAGACTCCACCTTTTTTCATGCAGGTATTCCACCATTAATAAATGCAGTTTACCAGAAAGCGAATATTATGGTAGTTATAATGGATAATGCAATTACTGCTATGACAGGTGGACAACCAAATCCAGGTATAAAAGCAGATGGACATGACAACAATAATGTAACTATATCTATTGAGGAATTGAGCAGGGCGGCAGGAGCGGAATATGTAAAGACGATAGATCCAGCTAATTTAGAAGAGTCTATAAAGGTTTTTAAAGAAGGATTACAATATGAAGGGGTCTCGGTAATTATTTCTCGTTCACCCTGTGTGGTATTTGTAAAAAGCAGTGATGAAAAATTAACTTATCAAATTAATCAGGAAAAATGTATTCGATGTCTTATATGTTTAAGACAATTTAGTTGTCCAGCTCTTTACCAAAAAGAAGATGGAACCATTGAAATAAATTATTTGTTATGCACTGGCTGTGGCTATTGTGTTCAGGTGTGCCCACAGAAGGCGATAGAGGTAAAAAATGAATCTTAAAAAATGGTATAGAATTTATATAATAGGTGTTGGTGGACAAGGAACTATAAAGACTGCTGCAATAATTGGAGAGGCGGCAATGAACCAGGGATTAAATGCAGTTATGAGCGAAGTACACGGTATGGCTCAGCGCGGAGGTACTGTGGTAACCGAGCTAAAACTAGGTGATGCTAAAAGTCCGTTAGTTGAGAAATATTCGGCTGATCTATTGCTTGCTTTTGAACCTGCCGAATTATTAAGAGCGATCGATGTCATTGGCAAAGGAACTGATATTATTGCCAATTGTTCCAAAATAATTCCTTTTACTGTCTCTTTGGGCATATCAGAATACCCTGATATAAATAGTATTATCGAAAAGCTTAAAAATAAAACAAAGAGTCTCTATTTAATAGATGCTGATAAAATAGCAAGAGAAGCGGGACATATTATTGTTGCAAACATAGTAATACTTGGTGCTGCCCTGGCAACTTCACAATTTCCAGTAAAAAAAGATTTTATAATTGAATCTCTCAGACAAAATTTACCTGCACAAAGTATAGAAATGAATATTAAGGCATTGGAAATGGGGTACAGTGAATACATTTCCATGCAACATCAAAAAGCATAAGATTAATAAATTTCTATTAAAAAGTGGAATATATTAGGAGGTAAAATGGAACTAAATAAAAACCTGAAAAGGATCAAACCATCTGGAATCAGAAAATTATTTGATTTAGCTCAAAGCAGGAAAGATATCATAAGTTTTGGAATAGGAGAACCCGACTTTACAACACCTCTCCATGTACGTGAAGCTGCGAAACAAGCCATAGATGATGGATATACCCACTATACTCCAAATGCTGGATTCTATGATTTAAGGGAAGCCCTGGCAAAAAAATTGAGAGAAGACAATCATATTCCTGTTAAGCCAGAGGAAGTAATTGTAACAGCCGGAGGCTCACAGGCACTTTTTTCAATATTTTATATCCTGTTAAATCCTGGAGAGGAGATAATTATACCTGATCCCGGTTTTCTTATTTATGATTCCCAGGTAACTTTAGTAGGTGGTAATCCAGTACATCTTCCTATTCGTGAAGAGAATGCTTTTCAAATTGACCCTGATGAGTTAAGAAGACTTATTACCCCAAAAACCAAGGCAATAATTATCAATTCCCCCAGCAACCCAACTGGTATTGTAATAAAGGAAGAGATACTTAGAGAAGTTGCAAAAATTGCGATAGAACACAAACTATGGATTATTAGTGATGAGCTATATGAAGATATACTCTTTGATGGTAGAAAGAATATCAGTATAGCCTCATTTCCGGGAATGAAGGAAAGGACTATTTCTATCTTTGGTTTTTCAAAGAGTTATGCTATGACAGGCTGGAGATTGGCATATCTTACCTGTCCGGAGGTTTTGGTCGATGATATAATAAAAGTACAACAAAATACTGCAGTCTGCCCTAACTCGATTACACAAAGGGCTGCCCTGTATGGATTGCAAAATAAAGATGAGACAAAGATTGAAATTGAAAAGATGAGAAACGCTTATCAGGAGCGTCGAGATATTCTTATTGCCGGATTTGATGAGATAGAAGAATTTAGCTATATCAATCCTGAAGGAGCTTTCTATGCTTTTCCCAACATTACTAAAACCGGTAAAAATTCTGAAGAACTATCGATGTATTTAATGGAACAATGTGGTGTTGTAGTAGTGCCAGGAACCGCATTTGGAAAATATGGAGAAGGTTATTTACGTTTTTCCTTTGCTACTTCTATTGATATGATAAAAAAGGGTTTTGAGAAAATTAAAGAAGGAATAAAAAATATTTAAAAGCTTTTATAAAAATTTTGTATTTTAAAAATTAAAAATAACATGTGCATATTTACATGAACTTATGAATATTTGTTAAGATAAAAATATAATCATACTACTTTTTATTACAACTTGGAGGAATTTATGATAACTAGTTTTCAGCAACTATTTGAGGAATTAAAGGATGAGGGCAAACAACGCATTATAATTGCCGGAGGGGAAGATCCAGAAGCAATTAAAGCTGTCAAAGCAAGTTTCGAACATGGTTTTGGAAAAGCAATTCTGGTGGGAGAGAAAGAAAAGATTATGAATTCTCTGACAAACGCAGGATGTAAGGATCAATCTTTTATTGAGGAGATTGTCCATGCCAGAGAAGAAAAAGAAAAAGCCTTTTTAGCCGTAGAAGAAGTGAAGAAGGGTGGAATTTTATTAAAAGGCAAAGTAAATACTTCAACTTTGATGAGGGCTGTGCTCCATAAAGAGATAGGCTTAAGGACAGATAATTTTGTAAGTAATGTTTTTGTCTTTGAAGATAGAAGGGAGAAACAGTCACGCTTAGTTCTATTGAGTGATGGTGGAGTAAATATAAAACCAGATCTACAAGCCATGATATCTATTGTTAAAAATGCAGTAGAAGTTGCACATAAACTTGGCATTGAAAATCCAAAAGTAGCTATGCTTGCAGCAATAGAGACAGTGAATCCCGATATGGATGAAACTTTAATTGCAAGCATTATAACGAAAATGAATCAGAGAGGGCAGATAAATGGTTGTGTTATCGATGGCCCGCTGGCATTAGATAATGCAATTTCAGAATTTGCTGCAAAGAAGAAAGGAATTGATTCCCCGGTTGCAGGAAATGCGGATATCTTAATTGTGCCAAATATTACCAGTGGAAATATACTTGGTAAAAGTGTCACATATTATGCTGGTTTTCCAGAAGGTAATGTAGTAGTTGGTGCCAGAGTGCCGATAATGATACCTTCCCGGGCTGATAAAAGTGAAGCAAAACTCAATTCCATCGCACTTTCAATATTGTGTAGTCGAGAAAAGAGAAAGTAGAGTAGTAAAAAGTTGATTGATTAAAAACGAAAATTTTATTAGAGATTAATTGCAAACCTTAATTTAAAAATTTATTTCCCTTTAGTTGCTATTTTAGTGTACGATATTATTATACAATTAACAGATTGAGGAAAAATGCATAATCATATTCATCAATCAAGTGATGATAATAAAGGCAATAAAAAGATAGTTATTTCTATAGCTATTAATTTTTTAGTATGTCTGTTAGAGGCAATTGGCGGAATTCTATCGGGAAGCCTTGTTTTATTAGCCGATGCATTACACAACTTCAGTGATGGAATGGCTATATTAATCAGTTACTTAGCCAGATTGATAGGAAGGCGTTCTCCTGACTCAAACATGACTTTTGGCTATAAAAGAGCTGAAATCCTGGCAGCATTACTAAATTCTTCGGTCATAATTGTAATATCCTTTTCCTTATTTAAAGAAGCATATTATCGTTTAATGGAACCCCAAGAAATAACTATACCTATAATGCTTATCATTGGCATCCTGGGACTATTTGCCGATTTAGCCTGTGTTTTGCTTCTCCATTCAGAGATTCATCATAGCCTGAATATGCGTTCAGCTTATTTACATCTTCTTAGTGATACTCTATCATCTGTAGCAGTTGTAATCGCTGCAATAGTAATTTATTTTTACCCTTTTTATTTTATTGACCCCTTATTAACTGTGATAATTGCCATATTTATACTTATTCACGGTTACCAGGTGCTTAAGCAAAGTACTTTGATATTAATGGAGAGGGTACCGGCAAATATCGATATTGGTAAAATAAAGGAAAAAATCGAAACTATTTCTGAGATCGATAGCTTGCACCATATTCATGTCTGGCAAATTGACGAGAAGAAATACCTATTTGAAAGCCATATTACCTTAAAATCTGATATGAGATTGAGTGAAGCTGATGAAATTAGAAAAAAAGTAGAAGAATTGCTGGCAAAGGATTTTAACATTCATCACCCTCATCTGCAATTAGAATTCGATTATTGCAGCAATCAAGAATGTGAGTAGATTATGAGCGGGTAGTAAAAGGCAATAATAAAAGAACTATAGATAAACATATTTAAAACAACTTATAAATAATGTTCATCTAAAAAAAGTAATAAAATAAAAGGGACAACTTTATGTTCAAGTTTTTCTTTCATGAATTTAACGAGATTAAAAATTTTTTGAAAGAAAATTATAAAGTTATTACGATATTAGTTGTCTCAATGCTCTCCTTTACACTCCAATGGTACAGACCTATAGGCTCAAATCAGGCAATTAGTCAAATCGTCTATTTTATAGTAATACCATTCCTTGCAATCTATATTTTATTAAAGGATAATCCACTGAATTATGGCTTTGGTTTAGGCGATTTTTCGACCTGGTTATATTATGTAATAATAACAGTTGTTTTTTGTTTACCTTTTTTAATCCTTGCACCAAAATTATCACAGGTTAACTCTTATTATGGTAAAGGGTTTAGCTATAAAAACTTCTTCAGAATCACAGTCCCGGTATTACTAGCATGGGAATATATGCTTAGAGGCTTTTTATTATTTGGATTAAAAGAAAGGTTTGGCCAGATGAGTATTGTAATACAGACCATACCCTTTGTACTGTTACATCTCGGTAAACCGGAAATAGAAACACTTTCCTGCATTATCACTGGTCTTTGGTTTGGATGGATAGCTTATCGAGGAAATTCTTTCTGGCCAGCATTTATAGTACATGTTTTTATCAATTTTACAGTTAATATTCTGGTGAATTTTTAATAAAATTTATACTATTTACGCAAAATGTCATTAACACTATTTTTTGACTATATAAATTCAAATATTTATAATAATTATTAGAAAGGATAATAAAAATATAAAAAGAAAGGAGGTGTAAAAATGAGGAATAAGGTTTTTATTACAACAGTTCTTTGTCTTCTAGTATTTGTCCTCTTAAGCAGTGTAAACGTGTTTGCCAAAACCTATATTAATGGAATAGATCCGGACTATCCGCCGTTTGCCTACATAGATGAAAAAGGAAATCCGGCAGGCTTTGACGTAGAATCTTTAGACTGGATTGCCAAAGAAATGGGATTCGAAGTGAAGCATCAACCTACTGCCTGGGATGGTATTATTACAGCTCTGCTTGCCAAAAAAATTGATATGGTTTATTCCGGTATGTCCATTACTCCAGAGAGATTAGAAAAAGTCAATTTCTCTATTCCCTACTGGGAAATAGACCAGGCTGTTTGTGTTAGAGAAGATTCAGACCTGAACGTTATTGCTGCTTTATGTGGCAAATATGTAACAGGCTCACAGCGAGGATGTACAGCTGCAGAATGGATAGAAGCAAATTTAGTAAATACCGGGATAATTCCCAAAGAGAATTTTAAATTATATGAAACTTTTTCTCTGGCAGCAAAGGATGTAGTTAACGGCAGACTTGATTCGGCAATGATGGATGATGTTATGGTAGAAGATGCCGTCAGAAGTGGTCAGCCCTTAAAGATTGTTGGTATAATCAAAACTGGTGAAGCATATGGAGTGGCACTTAGAAAAGAAGATAAAGAATTGGAAGAAATGCTTAACGAAGGAATCAAGAGATTATTAAAAGCAGACATATGGGAAGAATTAAAGATTAAATACTTTACTGACTAATAACTGAAAAGGAGTCAGGGAGATAATCGGTACATCCAATTCCTTGACTCCTGAAATTTTTTCTCTGTTATTTTATTTTGTGTGTATCTTTTAAATTGTATTAACCAAATGAGGGCAAAGGAAGCATATAATGGTGGGTAAAAATATCTTGTTAATTTATCAGACTATGCCTTTTCTTTTACAGGGATTAAAGGTAACTATTGGCCTGGTTGGCGGTGCATTGGGATTAGGTTTCGTTTTGGGTATACCAATGGCTATAGGACAGGTATATGGTAATAAATATATATCCGGTCTGGTTTCCATTTATGTCTGGTTTTTCAGAGGATTACCGGTTTTAGTCCTTCTTTTTCTTTTTTATTTTGGATTATTTATCCTCTTTAATATTAACTTATCCGAATTTACTTCAGCAGTGTTAGTATTAGGATTGATAAGTGCTGCCTATCAATCCCAGATTTTTAGAGGCAGTATTAAATCCATTGGTGAGGGGCAGATGCTGGCAGCTCTATCTTTAGGTATAAAGAAATATGATGCAATATTCAGTATCATATTGCCACAGGCTCTTCGGATTTCCATACCAGGCTGGTCTAATGAATATGCCATTTTACTTAAAGATTCTGCAATAGCCTATGCTATAGGGGTTATGGAAGTGTTGACCAGAGCACAATTTGTAGCTACCAGAACATATCAACCATTACCGATTTTTTTCACCAGTGCCGTCATCTTCATTATCCTGACATACGGTGGAGTGAAACTACTTAGCCTACTAGAGCATAAGGTAAGAATTCCGGGCTATGGAGAGGAGAGATAGTATATGAATAAAATTGA
>JAXGTM010000080.1:0-9409 GCA_040774925.1 Atribacterota bacterium
TGGATCTTCTCATACTCTTCCAGAATAGGCTTCCACCTTTTGATGATTACTATCTGGTTGTTCTTCATAGTTAAGTGCCTCCTCTATGGAAGAATAAAAAATTATAGCAGAAAAGTTACTTAATTTGTGAGCATGAACAACCGTCCCCTGACATGCTGACATGATGCTGACATGTTTTATACAATTTCAGTTATTACCTCTTCTAAAGTTCTAATAAGTAAATCTATCTCTTCTTTCTGCACAATTAGTGGCGGAAGGAATCGCAATACCTTTTCAGCAGTACAGTTGATTAAAAATCCCTTGTCTAACATCTTCTGAACTATAGACGGGCCTTCTTTGGCAACTTCTACACCGACCATTAACCCGATCACTCTTATATCCTGGATAAATTCGGGAAATTTTTGTTTCAATTCTGCCAGTTTTTCCTGAAAATATTCTCCTTTTAGCTGACATTCTATGAAAAGATTATCATCTTGTAAAACTTCCAGGAAAGCGAGAGCTGCTGCACAGGCTACCGGATTACCTCCAAATGTAGTACCATGATCACCTGGCTTAAAAACAGAGGCAACCTTCTCTTTCGCAATCATTGCCCCTAGCGGCAATCCTCCTGCCAGTGGTTTGGCAAGTGTCATTATATCCGGCTCAACACCATAATGCTGATAGGCAAACATCTTACCTGTTCTGCCAAGGCCGCATTGTATTTCATCAAAAATTAAGAGTATCCCTTTACTGTCACAAAACTCTCTTAACCCTTCCAGAAAATCCTCTGAAGCAATATTGATTCCGCCCTCTCCTTGCACTGGCTCTACTATTATGGCAGCTACCTCTTCATCATAAACTTCTCTTACAGACTTTAAATCATTAAATATTGCCTCTTTAAAAGGCGGAAGCAACGGCAAATAATCTTTCTGGTATTTATATGTCCCTGTAGCTGCAACAGTTGCAATAGTTCTGCCATGAAAGGAGTTTTTCATATATATTAATTTATACCTATTCTTATTCTGATCTTTAAAATATTTAGTTGCCAGCTTAAAAGCAGCCTCATTTACTTCGGCTCCGCTATTGGCAAAAAATACCCTGTCACCAAAAGATAACCCTACCAATTCCTTACCTAATAATATTTGCGGTGCATTATAAAATAGATTGGAACAGTGAATTATTTTAGCGGCCTGTTCGCAGATTGCCTTTACAATTTTGGGATGAGCATACCCAAGACTATTTACTGCAATGCCTCCGATAAAGTCGTAGTATAATTTCCCCTCTAAATCCCAGACTTTAATTCCTTCACCATGGTCCAATACCATAGCAGGTCTTTTAAAAGTTCTAACCAGAAACTCCTGTTCTGCCTGAATCAACTCATTACTTTCCATATTCTCCCTCCTATTCTTTTTTTAATTATTTACTATTTTCACTCTGAACAGCTACAAATTCAGTTCCTATTCCGCTGTTAGTAAATATTTCCAACAAGATCGAATGAGCTCGTTTTCCGTTCAGGAAATGAACCTTTTTAACTCCACCCTCTAAAGCCCTTAAAGCTGATTTAACTTTTGGAATCATGCCTTTTTGTATATACCCCAATTCTAACAATTCTTTCGCTTCTTCAGAATTAATACTACTTATCAGAGTATCTGTATTTCCTAATTCTCTTAATATTCCATCAACATCGGTTAGAAAAATCAGTTTCTCAGCTTTTAAAACATTTGCCAGCTCACCCGCTACCGTATCAGCATTAATATTAAATCTCTCTCCTTTTTCGTCCACACCTATAGTGGCAATAACAGGTATATAGTCTTTTTCTAAAAGTAATGTTAAAATTTCCGGATTAATCTTAACGATTTCACCTACAAATCCCAGGTCCAGCTGCTCATATTTCTTTACCATTAAGAGTTGTGCATCTTCCCCGCTTAATCCAATTCCTTTTATCCCATTTCCCTGATCTTCAAGAATACATAGATTAATTTCCGCCACCAGACGTGTATTGATTTTACCTGTTAAAACCATTTCGGTAATTTCCATAGTATCCCTGTCTGTAACTCTCAAACCATTGATAAATTGTGGGACCTTATTTTGCTTCTTCATTTCCATAGATATTTCAGGACCGCCGCCATGAACAATTATAGGTTTCATACCGATGTAACGTAATAAAATTATATCTTTGATAATCTGTTTTTCCAGTTGCATATCTTCCATGGCGCTGCCGCCATATTTAACTACTACTATTTTATTCCAAAATTTTTTAATATATGGCAATGCTTCTACCAGGATATCTGCACGCCAGGTATCATTTTTTAACATATTTCACCCCCTGTGTTTTGTAAATTATTTTTTTAATTATATTTTAATTGTATTTAGTATTAATATTGACATACTCATGTGTTAGATCACAACCCCAGGCAATTGCCTCTCCACTGCCAATCTTTAAATCAATGATTATTTTGATTTCGGCAGATTCTTCCAGATATTTTCGTACTTCCTCTTTTGAAAAGGGGAGTGGCTGTCCATCTGAAACAATCTTCTCTTTCACAAATAGATCTATCCTGTCTACATCAATTTGTGCACCTGAATAACCAGCTGCCGCAAATATACGCCCCCAATTGGGGTCATGCCCGTAAATAGCAGCTTTGACTAAAAGAGAGCCTGCAACTGCTTTGGCAATTTTTCCTGCATCGATGTCAGTCAGTGCGTTTTTTACCTCTACTTCGATAAGCTTGGTTGCACCTTCTCCATCACGGGCTATCTCCTTAGCCAGATATTCTGTAACCTGATAAAGTGCATCCCTGAATTTGTAGTAATATTCATCCTTTTCCACGATAGCATGATTACCTGCTAACCCATTTGCTAATACTATCACCATATCATTTGTGCTTGTATCACCATCAACGGTAACCATATTAAAGGTTTTGCCAATAACCTCTGTCAGTGCATCCTGTAAAAGCCTGCTTTCTATTGCAGCATCTGTTGTTATAAATGCTAACATGGTTGCCATATTAGGATGAATCATTCCTGACCCTTTGGCTATTCCTCCAATCCTGACCTCCTGACCATTCAGGAGGAAATTAATTGCTATCTCTTTCTTCCGTGTATCTGTAGTCAATATGGCATCAGCTGCATCTGCTCCTCCGTTGGCACTTAATCGCTCTATTGCCTCTTCAACACCAGACTTCATCTTATTCATGGGCAGAAACTCTCCTATCTTACCGGTGGAGGTAACTGCTACGTATTCCTCTTTAATTTTTAAACCTTCAGATACATATTTTACTGTTTCCCAGGCATCTTTTAATCCCTGCTCCCCGGTACAGGCATTTGCAACACCGCTATTAATAAGTATTGCTTGCAATTTACCACCAGAACGAACCATATTTTCTTCTGTCACCCAAAGAGGTGCTGCTTTAAACTTGTTTTGAGTATAAACTGCACCAGCGCTAGCAAGCTCGCTGGAATAGATTAAAGCCAAATCCTTCTTGATTTGCCTTATACCACAATTTATACCAGCAGCCTTAAATCCTTTTGGGTAACTTATACCCTCTTCTTTCACTACATTAAAATGATTTTTCCCAATATTTTTATTCATTTTTAAACCCTTTCTTTTTATACCAACCCCATATTTTCTGGTAAACCGTACATAATGTTCATGTTTTGTATTGCCTGTCCTGATGCACCCTTAGTAAGATTATCAATGGCTGAGATTACCTTAACTTTACCTGCTCTATTATCTACTGAAAATCCGATATCACAGTAGTTAGTTAATTGAACAAAACGTATTTCCGGAAGATTAGGTGGATTAAATATTCTTACGAACGGTGACTCTCTATAAAACTGATGATAAAGCTCAGCAATATCACCATCATTACACTCTTCAACCAAGTTTAGGTAACAGGTAGAAAATATCCCTCTATTAAGTGGCAACAGGTGTGGAGTAAAAGAAATGATTATTTCTTTTTTCTTATTACAGGAATTATTTAGTAATGATAGTTCCTGCTCGATCTCCGGAATATGATTGTGCATTATTGTCTTATATGCCTTAAAACTCTCATTACATTCACTGAAATGTAAGCCTAAAGAGAGCTTTCTGCCGGCACCACTGGTTCCTGATTTGGCATCAATTATTATATTATCTTTTTCCACAATATTTGCAGCTAGTAAAGGAGCTATTCCCAATATGGCACTTGTTGGAAAACATCCCGGATTTGCCACTAATGATGCATGTTCTATCTCATTCTTATACAACTCGGGGAGTCCGTAAACACATTTCTTTAATAGCTCTTTGCTCTTTTCGGTATGCTCTTTTTTATACCATTTCGTATAATTATCAGCATCTCTTAATCTGAAATCAGCGCTCAGGTCAACAACTCTTAAATGCCCACCAACCATCAAATCCGGTACTATATCTAATGAAACAGAGTGGGGTAAAGCGGTAAATGCTATATCAGAATCCTGTGCTATTTTATCTACATCAAGTGCTATTAGTTTTTTATCTAACTCTCCAGTAAATTCTGGATAAACCTCATTGATATTCTGACCAACATAGCTCGCTGAAATGAGATGCTTTAATTCAACCCCAGGATGTTTCAATAATAATCTTATCAATTCTTTTCCTGAATATCCTGTAGCCCCAACAATGCTAACTCTTATCTTTTTCATTTTAATCTCCTTCCCTATTCTCCATAATATAAAAGAATAAAAAATCTCGTCCCCGATAGCCTATCCGTTATCGTTAGGGACGAGATAAAAAATGAATCTCTCGCGGTGCCACCCGATTTGGATAAGTTATCAACATATAGTGATATTGTTTGAATTACTTTTGTGGCGATACTCTAGTAAAACAAAAAATCCCGTCCCCGACTACTTCTTCTTTGAAATAATCTTTAAGGACGAGACTGATCTCGCGGTGCCACCTAAATTTGGATAAATAACTTATCCCACTCATTGACGGTTTATAAAGGTAACCAGCCTTGAAATGATTTTATATTGTATTTAAAAAAATAAGGCTTTCTTTTCAGCTGACCCCTGCATGAGATATTTTCACCGTATATACCTCTCTCTGGCTGAAAACAGCTGGCCAAACTTACTTACACCAAAAATATTTATTTTGAGCATAATAATAAACGAATGTTCTGTTTTTGTCAAATATTTTTTAAAAATATTAAATTTTATTTTAATATCTAGTTCAATTTAATGATTCAAAGAGGAATAAATTTTCCTTGAACATATTCTAAAAAATATATAATTCTGAAAAACAAGTATTTTTACCAGGAGTAGGTGAAGCCAAAACGGTTTGGAATTTGCCAGTTTAAAGAGAACTTGTCATTTACTCGCAGCAGGATTTCTTTTCTATTCTCCTCCCATTCTTCCCAGTTATTAAAATTAACCTGCCCACCATAATTAAACTGTATTCTTCCAAAATCCATCTGCAGGCGGGAGTTGAGGAAGGGCTCTAAATTACTCGTATCAAACTCATATTGCAATCCTGCACCTGCCCATAATCTTATAACATATGAGCTGTATACATCGTATTCAAACCAGCCCTTACCGATTTCCTGCTCATAACGGAGGGCTATATTCCACCGATACGCCGGTGATAATGACAATTCAAAACCATAATTGCTTTCTGCATTGATATTTCCCCATAAAGAAAGACTGTTCTTTTCCCTTTCTGGTTCGATATTGTCAAAACTAAGGGTTGGTATACTGGTAAAAATAGTATGCAGCCACATCTCTTCTCTGTCATATAGATGTTCTAATTCTTTACCTCGCAGTAATATTGGCACCAAAAGATCGGTATTTGTTATTCCATGATGATTAGCAGAATAGTTGAGCAAGGTATCGATTATTTTAGGAGGGTTTACCACTATAATAATGTCTCCAGAATTTTTATTAGAAAGAAACCTTAAAATATTAGGAGGAACAGCAGGGTAGCTACTATCTCTGGTAGGAGAAAGCCATTCTAAATCAGTTAGCCACTGACCACGATAACCCTCTTTATAATAGTTAAAAATATCCTCACCTTCATAGAGATACCTTATTTTGCCATCTTCGTTCTCTTCAAAGATGATCTTGGCAGTAGCAGAATACCCTATTACGAGCTTTGGGTTATCATTATCTTTGTAAAAAGTGATATCTATATTGCTATCCCTGATTATTTTTTGAGCATAATAATCTTTTAAGCTTGCATCCTTCAGGTATAAATTGGGGAAAAGGAAAGCCCTGAGACCTTCTCCTACCACTTTTTTTATTAAAGGAACATGATTAATATATGTTTCATTATCAAAAGACATTCCATGGTCACAATATAATATTATATTAACCTCATCCGTTTTCAGTCTCTTTATTAATTTACCAAAATAATGGTCAAATCTACGAATACTTTTTAAATATTGTTTTTCATTAACCGCATGGCCCGTTGCATCACTTGCAAACCAGAGCAATTCTATGACACCATAGGTATCTAATAATTGAGGAATATTGCTCATAGGCAGAAACATAAAATTATCCATCCAGGGAATTCCATAGAGCATACTGAATCTTGCTCTGCGGGGAATAGAGGAAAACATATATAAAAATGTTTTCTTATCAGATACTATTCGGTCTTTCTCACGGTCATAATAACCCCAGCCAACACTCTCTCCTACTTCATTGCCTAATCCTTTCTTTAAGCGAGGGTAAATCATTTCTGTTCCACCAAAAAAGAGACTTAGACCATATTTAATAATATGTCCTTCCTTAAAATAATCTTCTAAGTTGGGCAAATATCCCTTCTCCATATAGTGGAAAAATTTGGGTGAAGAGACTGCATCTAAATGGATAATAAGAAATTTAGGTTCTTTGTTGCTATTGATTTCATCAGCAAAGGAGGGGAGTGAGGAGAAGAGGGTAAAAAATACTATAAATATAAGAGATAGGTAGAAATGGTGTAAATTTTTTCTTCGAAAAAATAGAGAATGTTTTGATTTAAATTTATACTTACTACTATACTGTGATAATTGTACTTTAGAAAAAACCATATTATTATTTTTCCTTCTTACTATATCTCAAGTATATCGCTTATTGTGAATATGATATTAATAACTATTTATCTGTTACTTTAATAAAAAATATATTTTATGTCAAATACTCCTCTAACCTTGAAATCATAGAATCTATTAAGTTTGCAGCTAAATTCTATATGAGGATAATGTCTTTTAAAACATCTTTTTTTAAAATCTCTAAATTAAAAAGGTAATCATTATGTAAAAAAGTTTCTAATAATGGCTTTTTTGCTGTTTTCCATCCTAGACCATCAGTAATCCATATAAAATCGATCAATTGACTATTTAACAAATCAAAAAGATATTGATATTCGCCAGCTGTTGATTTTAATTTTGAACCTCCACCACTATAATAATTGGTTTCAATAATATATAGCTTTTTCTTTGATTCATTAAAAATAGAAAAATCAAACTTTCTATCTGTTCTATCAAGAAAGATTTCATAACCCCATATATTTCTAATCTTTGACTGAGAAGCTTGCTTCATATACTTTAAATTATTGCGTCTAACAAAAGTTTCAATTATACCTTCAACAATACTTTCCATTGATATACCTGTCCGATTTTTTCTGGCATTTGTATCAATTCCTACCTCAACACCCAAACAATAATCGATAATATTCTTTATATTCTTATCCTGAAAAACATCTTTTAGCCCTGATTCTCTAAAAAAATTTAAAAGATTCTTTGTTAATTCATTATTTAATTTAATCTCTGGATTAAATATGCTAATTTTGTTTTCTGAGTTTAGTGTGTCAAAATCATCAATTATTTTTAATTCTTTTAGTTTGTCTAGTCTAATTGCTATTAATAGAGGTAAAACCTTTCTTATCATTGGATAGGCAACAACTAGATCAAGAAATTCTTTTTCAATATTAGTTTTTCCGATTAGAACATTAAGGAGGTTTAACTCTCTTTCAATTAAAAAAACATTTTTCTTAGCTTTATCAAAATCAACAAAATAATTCCAAGTAAATATTGAATCATTCAATGTCTTGATAAGATAATCAAATACTTCATTTTCTTCATTTCTTAAATTTAATTTTTTATATGTATTTAAGTATTTCATTTTGGATATCTGTTCACTCAAAATAAAAATTTTTTATAATCTACGGAAGAAGACTGCTATATAGTAATATATCTTCTCTAACCGATAAAACATTTTTTTCTTTTAAATTTAAAAGGTTCCCCTGATTCAAGATTTCTCTAATCCTTGGTATAGCTATTTTATCTAAATAATCTTTTTCTAAATCAATCCCAACAAATTTTCTATTATTCCTTAAAGCAGCTACTCCTGTAGTTGCACTTCCACAGAAAGGATCTAATATGATATCGTTTTCTTCACTGCAGGCTAGAACAATCCGTTCAAGTAATGATTCCGGTTTTTGAGTTGGATGTTTACCAAATTTTTTTTCTTCATTTTTTGGAGTAGAAATTGCCCAGACACTTCTCATTTGTTTATTTGGTTTTTTGAGAAAATCTTCTTTCCAATCTAAAGTTTTTACTAGTTCATAATTAAAGAAATGTTTTGCCGTTTTATTCTTTCTTGCCCAGATCAATGTTTCATGACTAGCTGTAAACATGCGACAAGCTAAATTCGGTGAGGCATTTGGTTTAAACCAGCAGATATCATTGATAATATGCCACCCCTGTTTTTGCAATATATACCCGCAAGTATAAATAGAGTGGTAGGTGCCTGATATCCATAAAGAACCATTCGGTTTTAGTACTCTTTTACAAGCATCTATCCATTTAAAATGGAATTTGTAGTCTTCCTCTATACCTTTGCTTATATCCCATTTTCCCTTATTTACGCTGACTCTTTTACCAGCATGACAGGTAAATCCATTATTTGATAGGTTATAAGGGGGGTCAGCAAAGATTAAATCAATGCACTCATCTGGTAGTTTATTTAAAACATCCACTACATCTCCGTTAAATATTCTTACGTTTTTTCTAGAAAAATAGGCATCCATCGCTGTGCTTTCTTTCTTTTGATTCCAAAATAATTGAATTTTTAATATTTTTAAATTTTCTACAATTAAAATAATATTAGCAAATAATCTGGTTAAATACCAATAAAAATACTTTATTCATTGAAGGTCTTATATAATTAGAAAATTATTTAATTAAAAATGTAAAAAGCCGGAATGCTCTCATCAAGTCTTCCGGCTTTTTTATTCATTTAAACAATTTCAAAAACTATGCCATACAAAATAAGAAAAGAAAGATGTTGAAGGACCGTTGTTCATGCTCACAAATTAAGTAACTTTTCTGCTATAATTTTTTATTCTTCCATAGAGGAGGCACTTAACTATGAAGAACAACCAGATAGTAATCATCAAAAGGTGGAAGCCTATTCTGGAAGAGTATGAGAAGATCCA
>JAXGTM010000081.1:0-9408 GCA_040774925.1 Atribacterota bacterium
AGCGGTTCGGGCTTCATTCAAGTCGTCAAATATCTGAAGAATCCCACGAAGAAGAGGCATATAAAGAAACACCCCAAAATGGATTTATTTCTTATTCATATGCTGAGAGATTGAGTTTAGAGAAGCCAAGCTTTGATTCTTAAATTTATTAAAGACTTTAATTTGGAGAAGTTTTTAGAGATAGAATAGTAACATTTAGAATAAAAATCGAAAGTTATTATTTATATTATAGACTTTTCATTTCCGAAGTTTAATAGTTCTAATTTTTTATTCATTTCACAACTCACAATTCATAATTCACATTTTTTTAGGAATGAGATTGCCACATCTTACGGCACAAATTAATGCATTCACGAGGGTCTATCATAGAATTATAAGAAGATTATCAAGGATTACCGGATAAATAAATTCTGCTATTAAAGACGGGGGATGTGGCTGTTGGAGTTCGTTATCCAGGAAACTGGGGGTTCACTCGACTCTGAGATTCCCCATCCTCGTTCTTTTATTGCACCAAGATAGCTTCTGGTATGGTGAGAGATCTATATCATAATTTTCCAAGCCTTATTTTTATAAAGACAAGCATTATTCTTTTGCTGAACTTTCCAACCCTAGCATCCTAGGATTTTCTTCCCCATAACTCAGAACCATTAGTAGATGTCCAATTTTCTATTTTATTGCTATTAGTGGCCTTGCCCCCTTTTTTATTCGTGATGAGTACAATCAAAAGGTTAGACGATTTTACAGGGTACTGGCAATGGTTCTTTTTATTTTAAGGTAACTTCCCTGCTGTATTTTTATCTTGCCATTTGTTGTTTTTACATAAATACTTAACTGGTGATAACCTTTCCTGATATGCTCATTAATTATATTCATAGCATGTATGGTTATTATTGCTACCTTTTCTTTAAAGTGGTTTGGAAGTGATCAATAAACAGTTTATGGTATTTATACAAAGATCAATTGACTATCATAGCCTTGAATTACTCCATTATCATTAAAGACTTCTTTACAAGAAGCTCTTAAGTCCAAGACCAACTATAATATTATGAATATATTTGAATCGTATCAACATCCCTTTAGAATATTTTTTTATTGTTCATTTTAAATAGAAATTGATTAAGATATAAATGAATAACCGGTAGTTATTAATTCGATAATTATTATAAGGGCTAATAAAACTTTGTGTTTATGATATTCAAGAACTAAAAAATAATAAAAGAATAAATTTATTTTTTTTAGTTGACATAATCAATATTTATAAAATAGAATGTTTATGATTTAAACGGTTCAACGGAGTGAATAATGACAACAATACGAGATGTCGCCCGTTTGGCAGGGGTATCACCCGCTGCAGCTTCAATGGCACTCAATAACCATCCAAGAATAAGCAGTATTACAAAGGAAAAAGTTATTAAAGCATCAAAAGAAATTAATTATATTCCTAATAGCATAGCAAAAAGCCTCACTACAAAAAAAACCGGAATGATTGGCTTATTGTTGGCAGAAATCATCAATCCATATCATGCTACTCTTACTCACCATATAAAAAACGGACTTGACCAAAAAGGATATCGTTTGAGTTTAGGTATATCGAGAGGGAGCCAGAAGTTAGAACAAGATGTCGTAAAAGATTTTATTTCCCAAAGAGTAGAAGGGGTTCTCATTCATGCTGTGGATAATATAAATTTTCAAGTTTCAACTATTTATGAATTAATTCGAAGAAATATACCCACGGTATTAATTGGTGGGAATTTTGAAGGTATTAATCTTCCTTATGTTGATGTGAATTTAGAATTAGGGTGTTATGTGCTTGCTAAATATTTAATAGAGAAAGGGTATCAGCGATTTCTAATTCTTTCTGGCTTAATCAATGCTGCCACCTTTAAAAGAAGGTTAGATGGAATTAATAAAGCAATTATTGAAGCAGCTTACAAAATAACACGCAAAGATGTGGTTGAAACAAATCCAGATTTTTTAGGTGGTTATGAAAGTATTGTTAAAATCCTTAGGAAGAAACCCCTTGATTACGATGTTATTATTTGTGGAAACGATTATATGGCTTATGGTGTTTTAAAAGCTCTAAAAGAGTTTCAGATAAATGTCCCCCAGGAGGTTGGAGTAACAGGTTTTGATGATATTTTCTTTTCTTCAGTAACCTCTGTACCTCTTACTTCTGTTCATGTTCCTCTTGAGGAGTTAGCTCAAAAAAGCGTTCAAATTCTTCATAAAATAATTAAAAAAAATGTTGAAATTGACAGCCTAAGTAATTTATGTGATGAAGTATTTCCTACTTTGGCCATTCGAGAATCAACATAAAAAAATGGTTATCCAGACAAATCATAGAAAATAATTGATATAAAATCATTGTCGTTAACCTCTCTTTTGCCAGTCGGTTGGAAGGGATAAAAAAAGTATTATGGCAGTGAAAAGATGAGTATTAGGTTATCTTGATCATTAAAGACACCTTTGTAAGGAGTCTTTAAAGCTAAGGATAACAAATTTAAAAAAGGAGGTGAGGATTAGACATTTTTAATTTTAAAAGCCATAACAACAAATTAAGTGAAATTAGATAGGAGGGTTATATTTTGAAAAATACAAAAAAGAAAAGAGTCGTGTTTTTTAGCTTTTTGGTGATTCTTGTAACCTTGTGTTTAGTTGGAATTTCTGTTGCAGGAGCTGTTGAAATCGAATTATGGCATTTTGGTGGGTTAGATACCGAATTAGGTTATATACCTAAGGTGGTTGCTGATTTTGAAGCCGCAAATCCAGATATTACTGTCAAAAGAACTCAATTTCCTTGGGATGCTCGTCTGGAAAAAATGATTGTTGCCCACCGTCAGAACGCATTACCTGATGTTATCATGACAGACTCTTTTGAAGTGCCAAATTTAGTGGAAATGGGAATACTCACCCCTTATGATGTTGAGTTTCCAGATTACTATGAAAAGTGGAAACCTCTTTTTGTAGAAGAAATTTGGAATGAAGTGTCCACCTATAATGGACATAAATATGGGATAACACCTTATTGTGCTATAGGACCTATGATTGTTTTCTCACCACGCGTTTTTGAAAAAGCCGGGCTTGATCCTCAAAAGCCGCCTAAAACATGGTCAGAGATGATTGATTACTGTTATCAATTAAAGGAAGCTGGTTTTTATGGAGTTTCTTTATCAGCCTCGACAGCCTCCAATGATATGATGTCATTTATGGATATTGCCTATCAGAATGGTGGTCGTTGGTTAAACCCAGATGAAAGTGAAGTTGTTGTCAACGGTCGTGGCGTCGTCGATGCACTGGAATTCTATAAAAAACTTTATGATGAGGATTTGGTTCAACCTGGATCTATGCAAACCCATTATATTGACGCATTAAAGTTAATTGTTCAAGAAGAAGCAGGCTTTGCCTTCGGAAAAGATTGGGTTCATGGTATTCTTTTTGACCTTGGTGCTCCACCCGATGCAGAATTTTCTTTGTCTATCATGCCAGGTCCTGATGCAGTTACCGGGGAATATCCTCCTGTAAGTACTACTCTTCAGGGTGGCAGTGACCTGATGATTATTAGTAGTTCAACTAAGAAAGATGCTGCCATAAAACTGGTTGATTTCTTTGCAACTCCTGAAGTATTACAAGCTTGGGGTGGACAACCAATCAGAGGACGAGTCCCAGCTGGTCATGCTGCTTATGAAAATCCCGCCTTTGCTAAATATAACCCATTTTTATACCAACAGTATCAAGAGGGTAAATTATTTGCAGGAGCAATATCTGGACCAGCATTCCGTGGTCTTGGTGAAATGTATACTTATATAGCCGATGCAATTCACTCGGTTTTCTTGGGTACATCAACACCACAACAGGCTTTGGATGAAGCACAGAAAATGTGCCAAGAAGTCCTGAATCAATACCTCGAGTAAAAAGACACTGATTGGATATTGGGAACCGGAATTTTTCCGGTTCCCTGTAAATGTTTTGTCTAAAACTGGAGGATATTTTTTATGCGAATCCATCAAAAACATTTAGGGTATTTTCTTATATTACCAGCAATGGTTATCATCGGATTGTTTATTTTTTACCCTATAATCGAGGCTTTTAGAATTAGTTTATATAATAAGATTTTAACTAAGGCTCACTTCCATTTTGTAGGGTTTGATACATATAAACAGCTCTTTGCAAATCCAATTTTTAGCGTTTCTCTTAAAAATACAGTTACCTGGTTAACCTGCGCACCGGTTCTTGGTATGTTTTTTGGGGGAATTATTGGTCTCATTTTAGCTCAAGGGGAAAACAGGATTGTTAGGATAGCCAGCATTCTTATTCTCATACCTTTTGTTATTCCAGATGTTGTTGTAGCGGCCATCTGGAAGTGGATGTTTGAATCAAATATCGGCGTACTTAATGCCTTTCTTCAAGGTTTAGGATTAATAAAATCAAAAATAGATTGGCTTGGAACAACTCGATTTGCTTTTCCTGTTGTCATTTTTGTAATGGCTTGGCGTATTGCGCCATTGGGAGCGCTATTAGTACAGTCTAGTTATAAAGCTATACCTGGAGAAATATTTGATGCTGCAGCAATCGATGGCGCAAACTATACTAATCGTCTTCGGTATATTATATTACCTCTCCTACGATATCCTCTTATTATAGGTTTAATACTAACTATGATGTGGGTTACCCAAAATCTTTCTATCATTCATTTAATGACTGGAGGAGGACCGGGTAGAGCCACTGAGATATTGTCAACCTATATTTATAAGCTCAATTTTCGCTTTTATAAGGAAAGCGAAGCATCTGCTGCCTCAATCATATATTTATTGTTTATTCTATCTATTTCTTTAGCCTACTTATCAGCATTTAAAAGAGTATGGAGAGGTGAACAATGAGCAGTAATATCCAAAATTATTTTATAGATTCTATAACTTTGCGTAATGTATTTTTTTGGATTATTTTGTTGATCATGATTCTCACCGTATTGTTTCCAATTATATGGTTATTTATCAATTCATTTAAAGATAATATTGAAGTATATAAAATACCCCCGACTTGGAGGATTGAAAATCCAACTCTTGACGTATATAGAAATGTTATAGCTGGAACGGAACGTACTATGCCATGGTACAATTTCATTGTAAACAGCATTGTTGTAGGATTATTTACTTCACTTATTGCTACTACCATATCAGCAATGGCAGGATATGCATTTGCCAGATTCCCATCAAGAATCATGAACACGCTTCTTGTCATAACACTCCTTGCTTTAATGTTACCTGGTCCAGCAATTATTATTCCACTTGCTGGTATCATTTTAAAAATGGGTCTTTACGATACCCTGTTGGGCTTGATATTCACTCATTCTGCTTTAGTGCTTCCTTTTTTGATATGGCTTTCAGTAGGTAATTTTCGTGCTATACCAATTGAGCTTGAAGAGGCGGCTATGGTGGATGGTTGTACTCGTTTTAGTTCTTTTTTGAGAATTGCCCTACCATCGGCCAAAATTGGTTTAGCTACATCTGCAATTTTTTCTTTTCTTATTAGTTGGGGTGATTATCCTTTTGCCCTAATTCTTTTAAACGATAGGGAAAAGTTTACGGTGCCTTTGGGATTGGCGACTTATATCACTGAATTCAATATATGGTGGAATCAATTAGCTGTTGCTACCTTGATTACTCTTATTCCAGTTTTGATTTTTGTTGGTTTTGCTCATCAGCATGTCAGAAGTGGAATCTTGGCTGGGGCAATTAAAGGCTAAGAATAGTAAATATTATTCATTAAAAAGGATGAGTATAGAATGTCTAACATGACTCCGAGGGAAAGAGCATTAAGATCATTAAACCATAAAGAACCTGATCGGGTTCCAATTGATGTTGGTGGTAGCCATGATTCAACTTTCTTAGAGGAAAGCTATCAAGGTATTCAGAATTTTCTAAAAACTAACGATCGAGGCAAAACAGCCAATCCTTGGTTGGGTAGTATATTTCCAGGAGAAGAAACTTATAAAAAGCTAGGAACAGATTTTCGGCCTGTATTTTTACCCGTACCCGAATACAAAATCACCACCCACTCTAATGGAAATTTAAGTTTTTATGATGAATGGGGAATTTGCTGGACAAAAAGCCCAAATAGTTATTATTTTGATGTAATTAATTTTACTCAGATAGAAAGCATTACAGACGTTAATAACTATTCATGGCCTAAGTTAAAAGTGAACTCATCGGAATGGAGACTAAAAATTGAAGACCTTGGTTACCAAGCAGATAAAATTAAGGAATCAGGCTATGCTTCAATTTTAGATTTTGGAGTTGCTCCAATGACTATGACCCAATTAATACTTGGTTTTGAAAAATCCTGTATTTACCTTCTTCAGCAACCAAAAATAATCGAAGCTATCATGGATAAAGTGCTTAATGTTTATATGGAACAAGGGTTAAGCATTTTTGAATCTTTAGGACATCGAGTAGATGCGATTTATGCTTTTGCAGACGATTTGGGAACTCAACACTCTCTATGGCTCTCCCCTGATCATTATCGCCAAATTGTGAAACCTTATCATCGGAAGATTGTGGATTTTATAAGAAAATATTCAACAGCAAAAATAATTTTCCATAGTTGTGGAGCAATTTTTGATTTTATTCCTGATTTAATTGAAATTGGCATAGATGCTCTTAACCCTGTTCAAACAAGTGCAGATGGTATGGAACCAACTCGATTAAAGTCAGAATACGGGAAAGATCTAATATTTTGGGGTGGTATCGATACTCAACATATACTTCCTCATGGTTCTCCTGAAGATGTTCGAACTGAGGTGAGGAGAAAAATAGATATTTTATCCAAAAACGGTGGTTATGTTCTTGCTCCGGTTCATAATATCCAACCTGATGTACCTGGTGAAAATGTTTGGGCTATGGTAGATGAAGCGAGGAGGTACAGAACATGAAAAGTCGCGAAAGAGTGCTCAAAGCCATGTTAAGAAAAGAACCCGACCGAGTACCTATACTCTGTCATTATACGCCGGAAATTCAAGAATTACTTGAAAAACATACTGGTCTGGAAGGGTTGGATGTTAATTGTTCTCTTGGTGATGATGCAATCATTCTATGGTTTGGAATGTGTACCATGTTTAACAGAACTGTCCAGGAAGGAGAAACTTATGAAACTGAATGGGGGATTCGATTAACACGCCATGGTATTTATAACGAAGTATCATTCAATCCTCTGGCAAACGTTAAAACCGTCCAAGAAGTTAATTCTCATTTTTTTCCAGATCCCATGCCAAAAGAAACAAGAATTGAAGTTCAAAATAATATTCAACGCTATGGAGATGAATACGCAGTAGTTGGTAGTGTACCTTTGACTATTTATGAAGGAGCCGAGCATTTACGTGGTTATCAGCAAATTCTTGAAGACATTCTGATTAACAGGAAAATTGCAGAAGCAATATTTGACCGAGTAATGGAATACCATTATTATGTTTCGCTCGCACTTATTGAAATGGGAATTGATATTCTTTGGCTAGGAGATGATATGGGAACGCAAAGGGGGATGATTATTTCTCCTCAATTATGGCGAGAAATCTTTAAACCGCGTTGGCGATTTCTCTTTGAATCTTTTAAGAAAAAAAATTCTAATCTTTTAATAGCCTATCATTCAGATGGTAGTATTCGACCAATTATCCCTGATTTAATAGAAATTGGTCTTGATATCCTTAATCCTATACAACCTCTCTGCGAAGGTATGAATTCTTGGGAATTAAAAAAGGAGTATGGAAAAGATCTTGCCTTTTTTGGTGGTATAGATATCCAGGAAGTTCTTCCTTTTGGGACAATAGAGGATGTAAAAGCTGAAGTCAAAAAAAGAATTGATTCCCTTGCTGTGGGGGGTGGTTATTTATGTGGTCCAACCCACAATATCCAATCAGATACACCTCTTGAGAATATTTTGACCATGTATCAGACTATTAAAAAATTTGGTTTATATCCAATAAGAGAAAGTAATGTTGATAAAAAAAATATTACTTTTATTAAATGAATATAATGATTTTTATGATATAAAAAATTATTCCTTTTCTCTTTAGTATTAGTTTATTGAAGATTTCTTCTATTTTAATTTTTTCTTTCTTTAACCTTCAATAACTATCTAGAACGTTTAGTTTTGTCATAACTTCTATATTAAATCAATCGTTGATTTAGACTTGTATTACAGAATTTAAATTTCACGTTTAATTATTAAATGTTTAAATAATAAATTTTTAAATATAATATGGGAGGATTGATGATGTTAACTGGCAAAGCAATGGTATGGACTGATAAAAATGAATTGAAACTTACAGAATTACCTATACCTGAGGTAAAAAAAGATAGTTTACTTATTAAAAATGAAGTTGCAGGAGTATGTGGTACTGACGGACATTTGATACAAGAAAAACCACCATATCCCGCCATTCTCTGCCATGAAATTGTCGGAAGGGTTTTTCAAATGGGATCCGAAGTTCATAATTCAATAAATGTTTTTGGTGGACCTTTAAAAATAGGAGATCGAATTACAATTTATCCTTGGATTACTTGTGGTAAATGTAGGGGATGTCTCACATATCGTCCAGGAACCTGTACCACCTGTGACAATTCCTTTGTTTACGGTATTCCATATCCAAAACTTGGATTAAGTGGCAAAGAAACTCTCAGTTCTAATGTTAATGAATTTCCATATTTCAAAGGAGGTTTTGCAGAGTATACATATATTTTCCCCAATACCTATGTATGGCGTGTACCAGATGATATGCCTAATGATGTTGCTGCGCTGTTAGATCCTCTTGCAGTAGCCGTTCGTTCTATTGAATTAGCTCAAACCTGCCCAGGAATGCTGGAAGAAGCTTTTTCCACAACTTCAACCGTTGTTGTCGTAGGTTCTGGACCGGTAGGAGTTTTAACTTGTTTATTAGCAAGAATTATGGGTGTTGAAAAAATTATATTAATAGGTAGCCGTCAAAAAAGGTTGGATATCGCCAAAAAAATTGCTCATGTAGATTTTACTTTTGATTATCATGAATTACAAAATTTTGAAGTTATAGAAACTGTGAAAGAATTGACTCATGGAGGGGCGGATGTCATATTCCAATGCGCAAATCATCCCGAAGCATTCATTGACGCTCTTGAAATGGTGAGAAGGCTTGGTTCTGTGATAGAAGTTGGGAATATGGTTAATATTGGAACCAAAATACCCATTGACATAGCTCGACTAATTTGTAGTAAACACGCTAGAATTATTGGCATGAGTGCCAACCATCCAGGATCATACAACAAAGCTTTCCACTTGTTAATGAGGTATAAGGACATACCTTTCTCGGAAATATTTACCCATAGAAGTAATATAGAAGGCGTTTTTGAGTTATTGAAAAAAATGCACGATGAAGATTACATG
>JAXGTM010000082.1:0-9224 GCA_040774925.1 Atribacterota bacterium
AAATCCTCCTTGAAGTCTCAATAAATACCGATTTAGTCCATTTAAAGTCATCGTTATCCTACACTTTCTGTTACTACAACTATTTCTTCTATACCTTCTCTTTTATTGTCTGTCTTAATTCCAAAACTCATCATAAAGATTGCAATTACTTCTAAAAATACTGTTACAAAAAAGCCTGTTTCAATATTATTGGTAAGATCATAAAGATATCCTGTTATAATTGGGGCTACCAACATTGCAATACAAGAAAAGGTATTATAAATAGATAGGTCTTTGCTGTAATTTAACGCAGATGAAGCTTCAGTAACCATATGAATATGGAATGGTGTAGTTGATAATCTGCATGTTAACCCATAGATAATGAATAGCAATACTAAAATTTGTACGCTTTTTGTAGTAATAATCAAGAGAATACTGGTAGTATTTATCATCATAAAAAGGACTACTAGTTTTTTAATATTTGTATTTAAATCTACTTTTAGGGTGATTACAATGGTAGTTGGAATAGATAGAAAATAAGCAAAAGAGGAGAAATTGCCCGCCTCCAAAGCACTAAATCCCTTAGTATTCAGCAAGTATGGCAGCCAGGTGAACATATTGAAAAGTGTATAAGATTGTATGAAGCAGATTAAAGACAAGAATAAAAGATTTCTGTTTTTTATGAATTTCCCAATATATTTAATATAACTCATTAAAGAATTATCCTGGATAATATCTTTATCTTTAATAATCTCTGGTGATTTCTTACTGTATTGTTTTCTTGTGTAATATGCCAGCATAATACTGAATAATACAATAATCAATCCGAATATTAAGAAAGGATATCCCCAGCTTTTCTGCAGCCTGAATACAATCTCACTGGTAACTACTGAACCAACTATTACTCCTAAAGGAATAAAGAAATTTATAGCAGCTATGCCGACAAATTTTTTCTCTAAAGGAATAACATTCGAAAGATAGCCATAGAGACTACTAAATATTGAAGCAGAAAAAAATCCGGCTAATGCTCTAAAAATCCCAAATATATAGACATTGGGAGATAAGGCACAGCCTATCATAGCTATCCCTTGCAAAATACCTCCCCAGATAAGCATACTTCTCCTGCTCCATCTGTCAGCTAATATACCACTTGGAATCTGAAATATCAGATATGGTAGATAGATAATACTTCCAACTAAACCGATTTCGGAGGCACTCAAATTCCATTCCAATTTCAGGTATCCAATCAAAGGAGAGAGTATCATCCTGTTAGAGGAAGTGGCCATCCACAAAATACCCGATAAGAATACTATTATTTTCCAGTTTAATTTATTCACTATATGTTCTGATTTACCCAAATACTTATACCTTGGATATTAACTTAGTAAATCATCAAAATAAATCAGTAGAAAAACCGACAAATTCTAACTCATCCTGATTAACAAATTTATAGAAACCCATCCTGGATTCATTAGGTTCTCCGTTCTCTTGAAATGAAATATTGCCAATAATTGAATCCATTCTTATGGCCTTAATCTTTTTTAAGACATTTTCTCTGGTAATATGGGGAAAACATTCTTTTGCTGCCTGAATCATAAGTTTAGCAGCTACATACGCCTCAGCAGTATAAACAGAATATATTTCACCAAATCTCTCTTTATATTTCTGGGCGAACTGTTCAACTCCCTTGTTTCTGTACAGATCCGCACATACATTGCTCTGAAAAGGACCTTCAATATTACCATAACCAGGTGTTGCTAAAAATTTTGAAGGCTTTATAGCATCTGTCCCTAAATATATACTTTTCAAGCCTTCTTCTCTCAAATCAACAGCCACCTGGTGACAGATGGGCTCCATTCCCGAAAAAAATATATGAGAAGGGTTAGCTTTTTTTACAGAGGCTATCTGTTTTGTTAAATCAGCACCTTCCCTAATTTCCAGCATGCCTACTACTCTAATTCCGCTCACTCTGGCATATTTTGCCATATACTGATTCAATCCTATGGCAAATTCAGTATCATCGTTAATGAACAATATTTCTTTAGCCTGCAAATATTTTTCAATGAATTGTATAAATAGCTTTGCATGGATATCATCATTTGGGATAATCCTAAAAAAGGTTTTATAGCCTTTTTCGGTTAATTCTACTAAGGATGCTGTAAAAGTTACCTGTGCCAGTTTTGCATCATTGTAAATTGGGGCAGCAGACTTTGCTGCATTACTACCGTTGGGACCGATAATTCCAATAATTGAAGCATCAGCAGAAAATTTATTTGCTACCTCTATAGATTTATGTGTATCTGCCCCGTCATCATCAATGATCAAATCTAATTCAAAATTATGTTCACTATTTTTAAATTCATCGAAGGCTATTTTTACTGCTTCAACATTAGCTTCACCGTGCTTCTGCTCAACACCGCTTAAGGCTGTTGAAAATCCTATTTTAAAAATATTTTTCTTCATATTTTTCCTTTTACTCTTCTTCTTATATTGAATACGAAATAAAAAGTACTTAGTTATTAAAGTTCATACCGGCAAGAATTGCTTTACGGTTTATTTCTACAATTGCTGGTTTTGTTTTAAAATAATCTGACATAACCTTATTTACAGAATCATATTTAACAGGATTTACAGCATTCAAATAACTACCCAGTGCCACCATATTTGCCGCTTTTATATTTCCTAATTCCTGTGCAATATCATTAAAAGGTACTTTAATCTGTTTAATTGATTTAAGTTCATCAGTTTTGGTTATCAGGGAAGAATTTAAAAATAGAGTTCCGCCTTCACTGATAGAATTTTTAAATTTATTATAGGAGGCTTCATTGAGTAGAATCATACAATTTATTTTGTCTGGTAAAGGGGTTGTAACACTATTATCAGATATGACAACTGTACAATTTGCCGTTCCACCTCTCATCTCTGGTCCAAAAGCAGGTATACAGGTAGAGTACTTATTTTCTTCAATTGCACCTATTGCTAATAAAGTGCCCAACAGCATTACTCCCTGTCCACCCGATCCGGCAATTATTAATGTATTTTCCATTGCTCTACTCCTCTCTAATTGTTTTAATTTCACCTAATGGAAATTCACTCATCATCTTGTCGGTTAAAAATTCAATTGAGTTTTTTCTGGATATCCTCCAGTTAGTAGGGCAAATCCCTAAAACTTCAACAATAGAAAAACCTTTTCCCTGCTCTTGTGCTTCAAAAGCCCTCTTGATATATCTCTTTGTAGTATTAATATTTTTTGGAGAATCTACTGAGCCTCTTGCCACATAAGCAGTTCCTTCAAATGTAGCTAATAATTCACACAATTTAAAAGGATATCCATCAGTTTTCTGTTTCCCATAAGGAGATGTAGTAGTTTTTTCACCAATCAGTGTTGTAGGAGCCATCTGCCCGCCAGTCATTCCAAAATTACCATTGTTTACAAAAATAACTGTGAAATTTTCACCCCTGTTAGCAGCATGGATAATTTCTGAAGTTCCTATTGCAGCAATATCACCGTCACCTTGATAAGTGAAAACAAAACTATCAGGATGTACCCGTTTTATTCCTGTTGCTACCGCTGGAGCACGACCATGAGCACCTTCTACGTAATCAATATCTAAAAATCTATAAACAAAAATTGCACATCCTATAGGAGTAACTCCTATCGCTTTTTCTCTTAAGTTTTTTTCTTCTATAAGTTCAGCAATAAGCCTGTGCACTACACCATGTGAACAACCGGGACAATAACTAGTTGGAGTAATGTATGTAGAAGGGCCTTTAATCTTTATTTGTTCATTTCTAATAACTTCTATTGCCGCCTCGGGGCATACCAGGCCGCAAAGGCTGCACCCTTTACATTTTTCTGAATTTTTTTGCTCAACAAAGTTAAAGCCTAGCTTGTTAAAGCCCTTATCTGAAATACTAATTATATTGCTGGGACATACATCTATACATGCTTCGCATCCCTTGCATTTTTCTCTATCTACTATAATTTTATTCATGACCACACGACCTTTTCTTAACTTAACCTTTTAATCAATTATCGTTTAATTATAATTCGTCAACAGCTTTTTTTATTCTAGGTATAGCTTTCACGATATCCTCAAAAGAAGTTGCATAAGAAATACGAATAAAATCCCTTCCCTGTTCACCAAAATTGATACCAGGAACTGTCGCAATACCTTCCTTTTCTAAAAGATGATTAGAGAAAGCTTCACCATCCATTCCTGTTTTAGAAACATTCACGAAAACATAGAAGGCACCTTTTGGTTTTAAACAAGAAAGTTTATCGATCTTATTAATATTTTCAACCAGATAATCTCTTCTCTTCTGATATTCTAATCTCATCTCTTCAGAAGGAGTATTATTACCTTCTAATCCCGCAAAAGCTCCCCATTGAACAAACGAATTAGCTGAAGTAGTATTGTAGAAGCAGAACCTCACCATGGGATCAATCAAGGACTTGTCTGCAGCAATATATCCTAGTCTCCAACCTGTCATGGCATAATATTTAGAAAATCCATTCAAAATGATTGTTCTCTCTTTCATGCCGGGTAGTGCTGCTATACTGTAATTCTTATAATCGTCATAGATGAGCTTCTCATATATCTCATCAGATATTACTAGCATATTATTTTTTTGGGCAATTTCAGCTACTTTTTCCAGAGTCTCTTTTTCTAATACTGAACCTGTTGGATTATTGGGAGAAATTAAAATAATCATTTTAGTTTTCTCTGTAATTTTATCCTCTATCTCTTTAATATCTATCTGAAAATTATTCTCTTCTTTTAAGGTGTAGGTTTTTATAATTCCCTGAGCAATTTTTGGAATATAGATATAGCTTAGATAGCCGGGATCAGGAATCAAGACTTCTTCTCCCTGATTTAAAAAACAGAGAATAGATGCAAACATTCCCTGGGCTACACCAGTGGTAACAATTATTTCTTCTGGAACATAGTTTAAACCATTATCAATCTTTAATTTCTTGCTGATGGACTGCTTTAATTCATCTATTCCAGCAATAGGAGGATAGTGCACTTTTCCTTCTTCCATAGCTGTTATAGTAGCTTTTTTTATGTATTCTGGTGTATCAAAATCTGGCTCTCCTAAATCAAAATGAATAATATCACGCCCTTGTTTCTGTAATTCATTGGCTCGAGAAACAATCTTTCTTATACCAGAAAGATAAACGTCTTTCATTCTGTCTGCTTGAACTATTTTTTTATTCATTTTTTTCCTCCAAAAATATTTTAAATGAGTTCCTTAATCCATGCTTTAATCTTTTCAGCACCAGGAACCTCAGCAGTTGCCTGCCCAGGTTTTAAACTAATTGAACACTTATTATTTATATGTGCTTTTAAATCCATAGCCATTTGACCTGCTGACATTTCTACTACTAATATTTTTATATTCTTTGAATTAATAATCTCTCCGAGCCTTTTAAATGGATACGGAAATAGAGTGATAGGCCTAAAGAGTCCCACCTTTTTTATACCCTCTTCCCTTAGATTATTAATGGCTGAAAAAGCATTTCTAGCAACAATACCATAAGAAATTACTATTAACTCCGTTTCATCGTTAATGAAGTAATCTTCACTTCTCTGTTCCACTTTAGATATGGTGGCATATTTTTCCTGTAATCCTCTGTGGAATTCATTGTATACTGCTGGATCAGGGAAATGGGCAATTGATAGATTTCTTTTCCTATCTTTAGCACCAGTTAAAGCCCACTCTCTCTCGGGATCACCCACTATTTTTTCATTATCTTCTATTGTTACATTTTCATAAGCCTGCCCGATAATATTGTCAGCCAGAATAATTACCACATTTCTATATTTTTCAGACAAATCGAAGGCAAGTTGGGGTAAATCGTACATTTCCTGAGCATTCCAGGGAGCAAGCACTATATTTCTCTGATCACCTCTTCCACCGCGGATAGCCTGATCATAATCCTGTTGTGATGGGTGCAAGGCTCCGTTACCCGGACCTCCCCTCATTATATCTGCAATTACTACTGGTAATTGATGTGCATGTAAGTTTCCAATACCTTCCTGGAATAGATCTATGCCAGGTCCTGATGATGCGGTCATAACTCTCCCACCCGCAACAGCAGCACCTATGACCATATTTATTGCAGAAACTTCGCTCTCAGCTTGTAAAAAAGTACCTTTATCTCCAACTAACCTGTTTGAAAATAATTCCATTACTTCACTTTGTGGAGTAATGGGATATCCGAAAAAATATTTACATCCTGATCTTATAGATCCCTCAACCAAAGCATGGTTGCCTTTAAGTAATACTTTTTTCTGCAATTTATTTCATTACCTTTCTCATAATATTCATTCTAAATTAAATAAAACCTAATGGAAAAATGTATATTAGACCGGTTTTTCTTTAGTCTTAACCATTAAAGTCATTTTGCCTTCCTGAACTATTAGTTCATCCTGATTCTTCACTGTAAAATTTAAAAACAAAATTCCATTTTCTGGTTTGCTAGTCATTCTTTTATTTTCAATTTTAATATGATTTACTATTGTATCTCCCAATTTGATAGCATTAACAAATTTCCAGTTAGTTTCCAAAAAAGCTACAGCTGTTCCATCTACTAATCCCAGCCTACACCATAGACCCACAGCTATTGATGCACCTAAAAGCCCATGAGCTATTCTACTTTTGAAAACAGTATTCTGTGCAAAAATCTCATTAGTATGCAGTGGATTATAATCTGCAGTTAGTCCTGCAAAGATTGAGATATCAGTTTCAGTAACTGTTCTCTGTGGTGAAACAAATTCATCACCTATATTGAAATCTTCATAATACATAGTAGCCATAAAACATTCTTCCTTCCGACTTTTAAATCTTTAATATTGGTTACTATTGCGAATATTTATTTACCTGATTACTATATTTCTCTTTGGTTCTTTTTGTTGTTTGATATCTCTATTCTCTGAATAGAAGGCAAATCTTTTTATAAGGTTATCCCTCAAATCCGAGCCCAGAACAACATCATCAACATAGAATTTACTGGCTGCTTTCAAGGCACTGATGTTTTCTTTATACTCATCATGCTTTTCTCCAATAAATCTCATTCTTTCATTTTTGTCCTGGATTTGCTGAATAGTATTGTAATAAATGGCATTAACTGCAGCTTCCGGTCCCATTATCCCTGGCAAAGCTGTAGGTAAAGCTATACATGCATCAGGCATGCATGAAGCACCTGACATAGCAATATATCCAGCACCATAAGCTTTCCTCACAACTACACCAATTCTGGGTACAGTACAGTTAAAGAGAGTGTTTAACCATCTAGCACCTTTTCTTATTATTGCCTCAGTCTCTACCTGTCTCCCTATCATGAAACCAGATATGTCCATCAAAAACAGTATTGGAATACCAAAAGCGTTACAAAGTCCGATAAAATGAGAACCTTTTTCGGCTGAATCTGGAAATATTACTCCCCCTCTGTAATTGCTCTGGTTTGCCAGCAACCCTATTGTTCTGCCACCTAATCTTGCAAATCCTGTTACCAGTTCTCTGCCATAAAGTTCTTTGAATTCAAAAAAAGAATTTCCGTCTACCAGTCTATTAATCAATAGTTTTACATCGAAAGCTCTACTCTGATTCTCAATAACAATGTCTTCAATAGAAGGGCCATCTACTGGCTCAACAGATTCTCTTAGAGGAATTTCTTGCTGCCAATTCTGTGGCATGTAGTCTAAATATTTTAGGACAATATCCAGGGCCTCTTTATCATTTTCTGCTAGATAATCCCCTAAGCCACTCTTCTCACAATGCATTCTGGCACCACCGGTTTCTTCCATTGTTGCCTTTTCACCTATTACCATTTCTGCCATTCTAGGAGAGCCCAGGTACACACTGGTATTCTTGTCTACCATAATTACAACATCTGAAAGTGCTGGTATATATGCTGAACCAGCTGGAGATTGCCCAAATACTGCGCTAATTTGGGGTACTACACCTGACATGACTCCCTGTAATCTGAATATCATTCCAGAATGTCTGCGATCAATAAAAATATCGAATTGCTCATCGAGCCTTGCCCCGGCTGAGTCAATTAAATATATTATTGGAACTTTAAGTTCTAATGCTTTTTCTTGTATTCTGATTATTTTTTCAATAGTCTTAGAACCCCAGGTGCCAGCTTTTACAGTCATATCATTTGCCATTATACAGACCGGTCTTCCCTTAATTCTTCCAATTCCAGTTACAACTGCATCTGTGGGTAATTTATCATCATCACATCTGGCAAATACTCCATCTTCAACAAAAGTCCCTTTATCAAACAAATAATTGACTCTTTCCCTGACATGCATTTTATTCTGTTCTCTCAATTTTGCCAGGTAAGGTCTACTTTCAATATCTGTAACTCTTTCATATGTTTGCCTAACTCTATCACTCAGTTTTCCCATTTGCTGTCTCCTCCTTGTTAATTTAGATACCTCAAAAGATATGTTTAATTCTTATAATAAAATTGAAATTTAGTAAAATTGTTTTTCTTATTCTGTTATACTTTTACAACAAAGCTTTCACCCTGACCGACTCCACCACAAATAGTGGATAGCCCATAGCCTCCGCCTCTTCTCCTGAGTTCATAAATTAATGTCATCAATATTCTTGCTGCAGAGGCACCAGTTGGATGGCCAATAGCAATTGCTCCGCCATTGACATTGGTTTTATTTCTTATTTGCTGAGCTTTACTGGCATCATTTTCACCCATGATAATAGAGGATACTAATGGCATAACTGCAAAAGCTTCGTTTATTTCTATTAAATCAATCTCATCGACACTCATTTTTGCCTTTTCTAAGGCTTTTAAAGAAGTAATTCCAGGTATTGTTGCTATACCGCTGGGATGACCAGCAGCCACAGCATGTGAAACTATAGTTGCCAGCGGTTCTATGGATAATTCTTCCGCCTTTTCACGGGACATTAAGATAACTCCTGCGGCTCCTGTGCTTAAACCAGGCGCATTTCCTGCGGTAACTGTTGGGCTATCATACACTGTCGGCAACTTAGCAAGTTGTTCTAAAGTAGTATTTGGTCTGGGTTCTTCATCTTCAGAAACAGTTATCGTACCGACCTGCTTCCCTCTCTTAAAATTTGGAATATCAATTGGAAACATTTCGTCTTTGAATTTTCCTTCAGACAGAGCCTTTGCATATAATTGCTGACTCCTCAAAGCCCATTCATCCTGCTCTTCACGGGTAACATTATATCTAACTGCATCTGTT
>JAXGTM010000083.1:0-9178 GCA_040774925.1 Atribacterota bacterium
CAAAATTACTCTTAGACGAAAAACTTAGAGATAGCTGGATACAGGATGCAAATAGTGCCTGGGGTTGGCAATAGGCTGGAGTATTCTGCAAATAATTAAAGTGCTGTTTACTAATTTTAAATGATATTTTTGAGATAGCCTGTTAAATTAATAATTTAACAGGCTATCTTTTTAGAAGAAAATTACTGAAAATAGCTTTATTACACATAATATTTAATGTCATCTGTTTACAAATTGTCCGGCGTTGTTTTGTCCATTCCTGATGGAGTTCTGATTGCTAACTTATCTATTGACTCTATCTACATCCATTTTTGTTAATCAAATAGATGAAAGATAGTCTAAAACTATAATAGATTTTTTGTCATAATTGTTATAAAATAATTAATACTTGAACTATTTATTAATTATAAAAATAATGCAATACCTCATAATATTACCCCTATTATTTTAATTATAATGAAAGTAATAATAAAGACTAAGAAGGCGAACATAAAAGGAGATGTAATAAAATGGACCCTAATGAAATAACAAGAAATGAACCAGTAAATTTTATTCAGGCAATTATCGATAAAGATAAAAAAAATAATAAATATGGAGGAAGGGTGCACCTTAGATTTCCTCCTGAACCAAATGGTTATTTACATATAGGTCATGCCAAATCAATCTGTTTAAATTTTGGCCTTGCCGAAAAGAATAATGGTTTATGTAACCTTCGTTTTGATGATACTAATCCATCAAAAGAAGAAATTGAATATATAGAATCAATTATCTATGATGTACACTGGTTAGGATTTGATTGGGAAGATCGGCTATATTATGCCTCAGATTATTTTGAACAGATGTATCAGGATGCCATCTCTCTGATAAAAAAAGGGAAAGCTTATGTGTGTGATTTGAGTCCTGAAGAGGTTAAAGATTATAGGGGTACTTTCACAAAACCTGGGGAAAATAGTCCATACCGTAATAGAACAGTAGAAGAAAATCTTGACCTATTTCAACAGATGAGAGAAGGAAAATTCGAAGATGGTTCTAAGGTTTTAAGAGCGAAAATTGATATGAATTCACCTAATCTGAACATGAGAGATCCGATTATTTACCGTATCATGAGGGAAACCCATCATCGAACTGGGGACAAATGGTGTATCTATCCTATGTATGATTATGCTCACCCCCTGGAAGACTATTATGAAAAAATTACTCACTCAGTCTGTACTTTAGAGTTTGAAGACCATCGTCCTCTATATGATTGGGTTTTAGAAAATTTAAATGCTATAGATGCACCGCAACAGATTGAATTTGCACGCCTGAACCTGAGTAACACGGTAATGAGCAAAAGGAAACTAAGAATGCTGGTAGAAGCTGGCTATGTTTCGGGTTGGGATGACCCGCGACTACCTACCATTTCTGGCTTGCGTAGACGGGGATATACACCGGAGGCAATAAGAACTTTTTGTGACCGTATAGGTGTAGCTAAAACAAACAGCACTGTCGATATTCGTTTTTTGGAACACTGTATCAGGGAAGACCTGAATAAAAAAGCCAATAGGGTTATGGCAGTCTTAGAACCTTTAAAATTAATCATAGACAATTATCCGGATGATTTAGTGGAAGAGATGGATTGTGAAAACAATCCAGAAGATCCAACAGCGGGCAGCAGAAAAATTCCATTTTCAAAAATCATTTATATAGAGAGAGAAGATTTTCATAATAATCCCCCTTCTAAATATTATCGTCTTTCACCAGGACGCGAAGTTCGATTAAAGAATGCCTACATAGTTAAATGTACCAATTTTGTTTATGATGAGAATACAGAAAGTATAACAGAAGTTCATTGTACCTATGACCCGGAAAGCAAGAGTGGGCAGCCAGGAGCTCATCGTAAAGTGAAAAGCACAATCCATTGGGTGCCTGCAAAGTTTGCTAAAAAAGCAGAAATACGTTTATATGATTATCTGTTAACAGACAATATAGGAGAACATAGTGAAGATGACAGTGATAATGACAAAGATTTTATAAAAATGGTTAACCCTCAGTCAATTGAGATATTAAAGAATAGCCTGGTAGAACCGGGATTACAGAATGCCAAACCAGGTGAGAAATTTCAATTTATGCGTAAAGGATATTTTGTTGTAGATTCTGACTCGACCCAGGGAAATCTTATTTTTAACAGAACTGTTTCTTTAAGAGATAGCTGGGAAAGAATAATGAGAAATAACTAATTACTTGAAAAAGTATTTGACAGTATCATTACATTAAAATTGGTGGTGTCATAATGAAAATAGCTTTTTTTACCAATTGTTATAAACCATTGATTAATGGAGTTGTCAGCAGCATTATATCTTTAAAGGAATCCTTTGAAAAAAAGGGTCATGAAGTACTTATTTTTGCACCACAAATGGAATCCTACCGGGATGAAGAAAAAAACATTTTCAGATATCGTTCTATTAATTTAACACAAAAGGTAAAGTATCCGATTGCTATACCTCTTTCTTTAAGGGCAGGAGGAGTTATTACCAGATTTAACCCTGATATTATTCATCTCCACCACCCCTTTGTGTTAAGTATGCCAGCAATTATGTATGCAGAAAAACTAAAAATACCTAAAGTGTTAACAATTCATACTCAATATGAGCGATATGCCTACTATGTTTCTCCGATTCCTCAAAAAATTACTCATGAAGCAATAAAAAGAATTATTTTTAATCTGGCAGACAAAGTAGATATTATAACAACACCCTCACAATCTATGAAAGAACTGATAAGTAATTACAGAATTAAAAAAGAGATAGCAGTAATCCCTAACGCCATAGATATAGAAGTCTTTTCTAAAAAAAATATTGAGGAAAATAATTCATTAAAAGAAGAATTAAAATTAACCTCCGATGATGTAGTGATAGTCTATGTTGGTAGAGTCTCAATAGAAAAAAATATTGAAAAAATAATTAAGGCATTGGCCCTTATTAAAGAAAAAAATATTGAAAACTTTAAATTTGTTCTGGTTGGTGATGGAACAGCAATGAAGCAGCTTAACAACTTGACGGAATCCCTGGGTCTTAATGAAAAAGTTAAATTTGTGGGGGCAATTAATAGAGATAAAGTAAAATCATATTATCAGATTGGAGATATATTTGCCTTTAGTTCTACTTCTGAAACTTTTGGCATGGTAATTATCGAAGCAATGGCATCAGGATTAGCTGTGCTGGCTGTAGATGCTCCCGGTGCTTCTGATATTATAAAAGACAGGATAGATGGTATACTTGTAAAAGATGATGTTTTGGACTTTTCAGAACAATTAGAGAACCTAATCCAAAACAGGAGCTTAAGAGAAAGACTGTCTTCCAATGCATTAAATTCTGTTCAGTACTATAGCGCCGATAATGTGTCTGAACAGGTACTGGAACTTTATGAAAGATTATTAGCAGGAAAATATAATAGACCAGATCCTATTATTAATCATTTCTGATTATTTAAAATTCTGATTAACATTTTTTTATAGAAACAATTTATAAAAATTAATATACTACTTTTTCTTTGTACCAAAGATTAATATTCAGAGTCATATTATACATCCATACATATCATATCATAACATCACCAATCACTATTCCTCATCAATAATATTTATTAAAAGGCTTATATTTTATGTTATAATTATATGTAAAATAAGATGGTAATTGTAAAGAAAGTAGGGAATATATATAAATAAAATGGTACAAATATGAGGAATCAGAATGAAGAAAATATTTACTTCAATTGTTAGAATATTTTTTATAATGCTTTTAATACTATTTACTTTCAATACTGTGTTAGGTCAGGCGCCGACTGAAAGAGCAATTTTTGCTGGAGGTTGTTTCTGGTGTATTGAAGCAGCATTTGAAGAGATAGAGGGTGTGTTAGATGCAGTATCAGGTTACATTGGAGGAAAAACAGAAAATCCGACATATGAAGAAGTATCCCTTGGTAAGAGCGGTCATTATGAAGCAGTTGAAATTTTATTTGATCCGGATACTATATCGTTTGAAGAACTTTTAACGGTTTTCTGGAAAAACATCGACCCGACTGATGGGGGCGGACAGTTTGCTGATCGAGGAAGTCAGTATGAAACAGCCATTTTCTACCTTAATGATGAGCAAAAACTAATAGCTGAAAAATCGAAAGAAAAAATGCAAAATTCGGGGAAATATGATAGCGATATTTTGACTAAGATCTTGCCAGCATCAGAATTTTTTCCAGCTGAAGAATATCACCAGGATTATTTTCAAAAAAACCCAATCAGATATGAATTGTACCATAAAGGCTCTGGTCGGGCAGAATATATTAATACAAAATGGTCAGGAGAAAATATGGAAGACAGATGGGATGAAAATTATCATAAACCTTCAAAAGAGGAGTTAGAAAGAATATTGACACCTCTTCAATATGAAGTTACTCAGGAAAATGGTACAGAAAAACCATTCCAAAATGAATATTGGAATAATACTAAAGAAGGAATATATGTAGATATTGTTTCAGGAGAGCCCCTTTTTAGCTCTACAGATAAATTTAATTCAGGGACAGGTTGGCCAAGTTTTACAAAACCCATAGATGATCATTTTATTATAGAAAAAGAAGACAGAAGTTTTATGATGGTCAGAACTGAGGTTAGAAGCAGATATGCAGATTCTCATCTTGGACATCTTTTTAATGATGGGCCACCTCCAACCGGTCTACGCTATTGTATTAATTCAGCTGCATTATGTTTTATACCATTAGGAAGTTTAGAAAAAGAAGGTTATGGACAATACATGTATTTATTTCGCAAGTAGCTTAAATGTGCAATAAATATTTTAATAAACTTAAGGGGAGACAATAATGAAAGAAGCCATCCATTTAGAGAATTCTAGTTTGAAATATCCCCTGCCAGAGCCATTTATAAAGGAATTAGCCGAGGAACTGTGTAAAATAAATGAATACCCTAGCGGAGATTCTTATTATGCCCTCTGTACTGAATTATCTGAATATACAGGTGTTACTCCAAATCATATTTTGCCAGCTAATGGTTCAGATGAGGTGATAGAAGCAGTAACCCGGGCTTTTGGAGAAGATTTGATTCTGATACCAGTTCCTACCTTTGCACAATATGAAGTAAGTGCAAAAAGAAATAACGCACAGAAGAAACTAGTTCCTTGCCTGCACGGTTATGAATATAAACTAAAATATAGTGAAGATGATTTAAAAAAGGCCAGTCTGGTATGGATCTGTAACCCCAATAACCCTACAGGTACAATCATTCCACGGGAAGAAATTATAAAAATATTAAATAATGCTTCAGGAATAGTAGCAGTTGATGAATGTAACTACGAATATACAGATGAATCTGTGGTAGATCTAATAGAACAATTCCCAAACTTGGTTATCTCACGCAGTTTTTCTAAGAATTTTGGACTGGCAGGATTAAGATTAGGATTTGCGATTTCTTCAAAACAAAATATAAATAGAATTGCCCGCTACTGTCAAAATTTTCGAGTTAACCGTATGGCTGAAATGGCAGGTATAAAAGTATTAAAATATTTAAACTATTTCCAGAAAGCCTGGCGAGAGATTGCTCGGGTCAGAGAATTCTTTATTAATGGTCTAAATGATTTAGATATCTACTGCTTCCCTTCTAAGACCAACTATGTTTTAGTTGATTTTGTTGATAAGAAAAAAACTGAAGAAATCTGGCAATATCTTAGAAATGAAAATATTTTTACTTTTGCTTCCTGGGGAGAAGAATTTTCCGGTTTGGGGAACCATTTTATACGTTTTACCATAAGCAATCATGAGGATATGGCTTATGTGTTGAAATTATTGGAACGATTTCTGAAAAATAATTCTAAAAAAGAATAGGATTCTCTTTAAACCCAAAAGGAAAAGGAAATATTAAGAGTTGAATAATATATATTATCAAATAAAAAAATATATAGTATTTACTTTAATCCTGTCATTTACCCTGCTTATTTCATCTGTTTTGCTCGCTCAGCAAGCAAGTATAGAAGATATTATAGAAAAACAGCTTAAAATATTTCACCTTTCATATTTTTTGAAAGAAGAGAACAGTTTTCCTGTGCAGAATGCCTATTTTAAAAATGCCATTGTTTATTTAGAAAATGATCATATAGGTTTAGCTATAAATGAATTAGAAAAAATAGAATATAACAGTCTCTATGTTCCCTTCTACCTGAAAAGTCAATTATTGAGTGCACAATGTTACGAAAAATTACAGCGTTGGGAATCTGCCATCAGAATTTACAACGACTTATTGAACCAGGTGCCAGTAATGCAGGAATATGTAGCATATCTTTTGGCAAAGGCTTATATGAATACTAAAGATGTAGATTCTTCCCAGAAAACTTTTCAGGAAATAATTAGTAAATTCTCTCAAACTCATAGTGGTATTAACCCCCTTGTTCATCATCAGTTAGCACTTCTTTATAAAAATAATAATTTAGAAGATTTGTTCTGGCAGCAAAGCAATTTAGCTTTAGAAACATCATTGGAAGAAAAGTTTAAAGCACAAATATTATTGGAAATGAGTGAAATATCCTGGGAAAAAGGTGAATATATAAACTCTCTTGGTTATTTAAAAGAATTGATCGAAAAACGTTATGAAAGAGAAAAAATATCCTCACAAGAAAACCTGTATATAGATAGATTCCAGATAATTTATGAACAAGGAGACCATCATATTCCATCAGATATTCTATTATTCTTTGCAGATACAATCTTTAATTACAGAAGATATAAAGAAGCTGAGATTGTATACGATGAGATAATAGAGAGAGATGACGATCAAGTTCAATTGGATTTAGCAAAGATAAACTACAACAAAGCAAGAGTTATTTATTATCAGGGTGATTATGACAGAGCTATGGAGCAATGCAGCTATGTCTTAAATAATTTTAGCCAGGAAGATGTCCTTGCCAGAACTCTGTATCTTTATGCTGGATGTCTATTATCTACAGGAAAACGTGATATAGCTGGTGAGAAATACAAAGAAGTAATAAAGATGTATCCTGAAAATCAATTTGCTCATTTTTCTTATTTTCGTTTATCAGAAATCAGTTTTTTACAGGATAAAGAGGCAGAAGGTATTCAGTATTTGAAACAGTTGCTTATAGATTACCCTGAATCAACCTCTGCTCAAGAAGCTGCATGGTCAATAGCGCGTTATTATACAAAACAAAATTCAATTGCTGAAGCATTACCATATTATCGATATGTCTATGAAGCCTTTCCTGATAGTAGTCAAGCTGATGATGCATTGTTCTGGTTGGGGAAATTACTATATTTATCAGAAAAAACAGAAGGGTTGCCCTGGCTTGAAAAGTTAACTGAACAATATCCAGACAGTTATTATGCTTTTAGAATCCCGTTTGATTTGCAAGAATCAAATTACCAGCTGGAAGAAATTATTAGAAATAGTAGAAAAACCTCAGTTGAGGAATTTAAAAGACAATTTTTTCCACAAAATAAAAAAGCACAGCTTTCAGCCTATCGTGCTGAGTTACTGATCTTTCTTAATCTTTATCAAGAAGCTATTCAGGAGCTATATTTTGCTCTTCAACAAGAGTCAAACAACCCATATCTATTATTATTGTTAACCAAATCGTATGCTGAGACTGAGGAATATTACAGATCTAACAGTTATGCCCAATCTTTATTAAATACCTTCTTATCTGACAGAAATAGAGATATGCCTATATTATTGTGGGAATACACTTTTCCAATTTACTATAAAGACCTGGTTCAAAAAAAAGCTGATGATTACCGCATCGACCCATATCTGGTCTGGTCAATTATGAGAGAAGAAAGCCATTTTAATACATGGGCAGAATCGAGGGCTGGTGCCAGAGGTTTGATGCAAATTATTCATTCAACAGGAGAATGGATTGCACAGAAATTAAATTATGAAAAATATGAGCCAGATGCTCTCTTTAATCCAGAATTTAATATCAATCTTGGAGCATGGTATTTACAGTATTTACTGGAAAGATTTGATGATAACAATTTGCTTGTTATTGCTGGATATAATGCTGGCCCAGGAATAACTGACAAATGGCTCGAAACACTAGATATCAGTGATATAGATGTGTTTGTGGAAAATATTCCATATGAAGAGACCAGAGAACATATAAAAAAGGTTATGAGGACATATTTTATTTACAGGTTGATATACCAGAATTAGTATTTAAATAATAAAAAACAGAATGAGATTTGACAACAAATAAAAGAAACAATAAAATAGAGTATAGTTAATAATAGATTTAACTTATCGTAATTTGTTGTTGATTAAAGAAATAATTAGATGAAGTGAAGCTAATAATTAATTGAATAGAAGGGAGGAAAGAATAATGGAAGAATACCTAACTGCAAAACAAGTTGCTGACTACTTGCAGGTAAAGCCTCTAACCATTTATCAATGGGCAAGAGAGGAAAAAATTCCAGCAATCAAAATCGGAAGAATCTGGCGTTTTAAAAAAGAAGCCATTGATACTTTTTTAGATGAACAACTGCAAGGGAAGGGAAAGAAAGAATAAAGTTGTTACTTGGATATTTGATAGATATAATTATAACCAGCAAGTAAAATTAAAAAAAGATTTAAATAGCTTGCATTTTTTTATTAATATAATATAATTGAAAAAGTTTAAAATTTTATTGTTATTTTTATATTGAACAAAACTGAATAAATCTTCTAGTAAACCGATTTACTACACTAGATTCAAAATATTTTTACAAGGTGAAATAGAAGGATGAATTGCCAAAAAGAAGCTTTTATCTATAAAGCCTGGCTGACAGTGATGTTTTTAATAATCATACTCCTCTTACTAAACCCTGTCTCAGTCACTCTGGCTCAGGATTATATAGATTATGAGATACAAAAAGGCGATTGCTTGTGGACTATAGCTAAACAATTTCAATTATCTATACAAGAAATTGCCAATACAAACAATATAGATGTTGCAAAAACTTTGCAACCTGGGCTGCTCCTAAAAATCCCTCAGAATGGGTCTTTATCAAACAGTTCAGAAGAACAATCAGCAATAGTCATTCATACTGTTCAAAAAGGCGAAAGTCTATGGGATATTGCCCAACAATATCATTCCTCATTAGAATTACTGTCAAAAGTAAATGAATTAAAAGAACCTAATTCATTATA
>JAXGTM010000084.1:0-9114 GCA_040774925.1 Atribacterota bacterium
GCATGTTGGAGTACACTATACCTATAATTTGAAATAATTTCATCCTTGGTCATGTGTGCTCTCTCCTTCCTATAGTGATATTTTGGTTATATCTATTCTATAGGAAAGATGGCATGCATGACCAATTTTTATGTTAGTTAACTACTAAAGTGTCAACACGACTCGAAATTAGTACAAATAATGTCTTTGTGTAAAGTCAGTTTCAAACATCCTCTTGAAAATTTAACAAATATTTCCTGATTCGGAAATCAATTATTTGAAATAATAATTTCTATAAATTTTCGACAAACTGTACCTTTACACCATTTGGATCAAGAACATACATAAAGCGTATAGAGGGGTTCGGACTGAATGGACCTGAATGAATCGATATACCTTTTTTCTCCAGAACTACACCAATTTTCTCAAGTGATTCAACTTCAAAACCAAGGGATATGCTTTCACCAATATTAATATCATCTGTTTTAGAATTATAGATTAATTCTATTTGAGTCTCCCCATCCCCTAGAAAAACTATTTCTCTATCATTATCAGGCTTAAATCTTTTGTTAATTTTTAGTTCAATAATTTCCTGATAAAAAGCCAGTGCTTTCTCCATGTCCCTTACATTAATAGTTACCCAACAAAATTTCATATGATTTCCTTTCTATTACTTACATTTCTCATCCCTAAAACACCTTTAAGATATCACATATAAAGCATCTTTCCAAAGTATATTTGTCTCTTTTCTTTCTTATAATTTTTATACTCTTGTGTTATTGCATCTACCTTATATCGACATCTGTATATCTCTCTATACAATAAATATAGTTTGTAAAAAAATAGGTTTTGAGTAAAATGCTTTTTGCTTTATAATAAATTTATAATATCTCAATAAAATATAGTAAATATTTTTACGTACATCACTATACAAATATAATCTTCATACAGATTCATACAGATATGAACACATCTTTAAAATATAATTATTTAGACCATCCTATTTTATCACTACAAATAGAATACTAGAAGATGTGGATATATATTTATATAAATGAGTGTTATTTAATTGAAATAAATAAAAGAATATTTTTTAAAATAAAATTAATTTTTTAATTTGATTAAGATTTGTATTACTTTGGCTACGAATAATGTGGCTTAAAAGCTTTTGCTTAATAATCCTAAAATTTAAAATAAATCTGAATTGTAATAATATTTACCGACCACTTTCCATGCAAAAGCTATGTGAAGGTAGTAAAATTACCTGAAAATTCACTTATTTAAAAGAAGTAATCACCTGTTGCAGTAGATGTGATAATAAATTGATAAAATTAGTGGAGGATTTTTAGTGGAAGATCAACATAAAATATTACTCAACTTATTAAAAAGCGGTATCATCCCTGCCACCGGATGTACTGAACCTATAGCTGTTGCCTATGCTGTAGCAAAAGCAAGAGAAGAAGCAGAGGGAAAAGAGTTACACAGTATAAAAGTAGAAGTGGATTCAAATATCTACAAAAATGGTCTTATGGTTACCATACCCGGAACCAGTGAAAGGGGACTACTTTCGGCTACTGCCTTCGGCTATCTTGCCGGTAACACAGAAAAAGGATTCAGGGTGATTGAAGGGCTAAATAAGATAGATATTGACAATGCCCGTAAACTCTTATCAGAGAACAGAATAACACTTTCATTAAATAGAAATTACAAAGGACTCTATATCAAGGTAGTCCTTATCACTGAATTAGAAAAGATTAGAGTAATTACTCGAGATAGCCACCTAAATATTGTAAATGTAAAAAAAATACCAAAAGATGAAGACTTCAAACCATTTCTAATGGATAATGAAAATATTAAGACTAACAACAAATCCATACAACAATATGATTTAGAAGATTTTTTAAACTTTTCTCTACAGATACCCATTGAAGAACTCTCCTTTTTAGCAGAAGGGATAGATATGAACTTGGGAATTGCCAGAGAGGGACTGGCAAAAGAGTCAGGTGTAGGGGTATCCTATACTAAACTGATTCAAGAAAATCTCCTCTTTGACAATATGGTAACACGTGCGCAGACTCTCTGTGCAGCCGCCTCAGAGGCTCGTATGTCTGGCAGCAGTCTCCCGGTAATGAGTACTGCCAGCAGCGGTAATCATGGTATAACCGCATTCCTTACCAACTATGCAGTAGCCGAATACAAAGAGCTTCCTAAAGAAGTCCTGCTAAGATCCCTTGCTCTTACCAATCTGATAACCCTCTTCATCAAATCATATACCGGTACACTATCTGCCATGTGTGGCTGTGGTGTAGCAGCCGGTATAGGGGCAAGTGCCGGTGTAGCATATCTATTAGGTGGTAAAAAAGAAGAGATCACAGGTGCCCTCTACAATATGGTAGGTTCTATATCCGGTCTCATCTGTGATGGTGCCAAAGAAGGTTGTGCCTATAAGCTTGCACTCTCATCCGGATGGGCAGTAGAATCAGCATTATTATCCTTAAAAGGTGCAGTAATAAACCATAATGACGGAATTGTCTCCCCGGGATTTAAGCAATTATTCCAGAATCTCGGTTATCTCTGTGATCCAGGGATGATTGCCACAGATCAGGCGATAGTAGATGTGATGGAGAAGAAATAGAGTTTATTAGAATGTAGGATGATTTTTTAAGTGAAAGGGAAATAATGAGAATTGTTGACCTTAGCCACGTTATTTATGAAGGCATGCCAGTTTATTCTAAAGATGAAGCACCATCTTTTGAGATTACCCATACACTGGAAAATGATAATTATCGCATGACAAAATATCAAATATTTTCCCACACCGGCACACATGTAGATGCACCTGTTCACATGCTAAATAATGATATTGATCTTAACAGTATGAAAATCAGTCATTTCCTGGGTAAGGCTACTATCATAGACTGTTCCAGTTGCCCGGATGAGCATATCTCCTTACATTGCCTATACAACTACCAAGAGAGAATCAACAATGTTGATTTTATAATTATTAGAACTGGGTGGTACCAGAATTGGGGAAAAAATTGTTATTTCCATAATTATCCCTATCTCAACACTGATGCCGCTGAGTGGCTTTCCAGTTTTCAGCTACAGGGTATCGGCATCGATACACTATCTATTGATGGTTCAGATTCTACTGGTTATCCGATACATAAAATATTCTTATCGAAAAATATACTTATTATAGAAAACCTGACTAATCTTGACAGTATTAAAGATGAATATTTTTTATTCTGCACTTTCCCTTTAAAGATAAAAGATGCTGATGCATCACCTGTGAGGGCAGTTGCTATCGAAGATATATATTAATACAAGTGTCTTTTCTCCTGCTTCTCTCTACCTCTATCTTTTAATCAAACTCTTTCCTGGTTTTGGAAATTTATTTGTTTTATCAGAGTTTGCTTGCTATAATTGTGTTTTAGTCAGTGTTCTGCTAATATTTTTAAATTTTTTGTTACTCTGCTTTCATAAAAATGGAGAAATGATTGGACTTTTCAATTTGTAAAAAAATAACTGAAAATATTAATAAAGTGATTGTGGGTAAGAATAAAGCTATTGAGCTTATGCTGGTAAGTCTATTGGCAGAGGGACATCTATTGTTAGAGGATGTACCCGGGGTTGGAAAAACATTATTAGCCCGTTCACTGGCAAAGAGCATTGGCGGTACTTTTAACAGAATACAGTTTACTCCAGACCTGCTCCCATCTGATATAACCGGATTCAATATTTATAACCAAAAAGAAGATAGATTTATTCTACAAAAAGGTCCTGTTATGGCTAATATTGTTCTGGCTGATGAAATCAACCGAACTATTCCCAGAACTCAATCGAGCTTACTGGAGAGCATGCAGGAGCATCAGGTAACAATTGACGGCAACACGATAGAGCTACCAATACCATTTTTCGTAATTGCTACACAAAATCCGATTGAGCTGGAAGGGACATTCCCGCTTCCTGAGGCACAACTGGACAGATTTTTAATGCGAATTCAACTGGATTACCCGTCACATGAAGAAGAAATGCAAATTTTAGAACGTTTTCAAAAAGACGAACCCATAGAAAGACTAAAACCCGTTACCTCTCCTGAAGAGATTCTTCTCTTACAGAAAGAAAGGGCAAATGTATATATTTCAAAAGATATTAACCATTACATTGTCTCCCTGGCCAATACTACCAGAAATTCTTCCCGCATACGTTTTGGGGCAAGTCCCAGAGCCTCTTTGCACATGATGCGGGCAGCTCAGGCACTGGCAGCTTTAAGGGGAAGAGATTATGTGTTACCAGATGATATAAAAGAACTTTTTATTCCCATTATGGCTCATCGTATTGTAATCGAGACAAAAGAAAAATTAAAAGATTCATCTCCACAAATAATTTTAGAAAATATCCTAGAAGAGATAGAAATTCCCTTATCGGAACCAAAGCTATGAGTTCTCCTAATTATTCTCGTTCACTTACCTCAGTTTTTACAGATGGCTTCTTTCGCTTCCTGCTTATTGTTTTATTATTTATTTCTCTACTATTACAACAAAAAAATCTAATCTTAATCTCCATACTGGTATTGACCATGTTTTACATTACTAAATTATGGAGCACTTGGAGCAGCAAAAAAGTTTACTATAATTTCGATGCTAAAAAAATAAAGGGATTCCCAGGGGAGGTTATATCTTTACAGGCTAATGTATATAACAATAAGATACTTCCTATATGGCTTAAACTATTGGTACCAATGGACAAAAAATTGATTACCTCAAATAAGGTCGAAGATGATTCTCTTGTTGAAGAATTCAGATTACTCTGGTTCGATAGATTTCGCTGGCAATGGAGTATGGAAGCACAACATAGAGGGTATTATCAAATTGGCCCCCCTTCTATTGATACAGGTGATATTATGGGTTTCTTTAATCAAAGAATTTCTTTATATAACTCTACAGTAGAAGTAATTATTTATCCAAAACCTGTATCCCTTAATTTTCTGTCAACCCCTATAAAAGAATTATTCGGGAAAACAGGAAATGAACATCCTGTTAAAGACCCTGTATATCCGATAGCTACTCGGGACTACCGTCATGGAGATCATGCAAAATTTATTCATTGGAAAGCCAGCGCCCGTCACAATCGCCTACAATCAAAGATATTTGATTCTTCTACTCAAAGGAAAACACTATTAATCATCGATGTATCCTTTTTTCAGAAAAATGATGCAGAAGAGGATTTTGAAAAAATTATCGAGGTCGTAGCAGCAATGATTCAAGAATTTGATAGAGAGGGAAGTCCATACAGTATCCTTTCTAACGGCAAAATTGCTGGCAGTAAAGGGTTTGCTGCAAACTTCACATTTGGTACAGGTCCGGAGCAGCTCTCTGTTGCAATGGAATTCCTTGCCAGATTAACTATGGAGGAATACTGCTCTATGGAAGATTTACTTTTTACAGAGTCTTCCATTCCATCGGGAACCGGCTGCCTCTATTGTTGTTTTAATTATAATGAAGATAATTTACAAATAGGTCATTTTCTTCGGAAAAAAAATATTCCATTATATTTTCTTATAGCTAATCCCTATCTAGGGGAAGAAATGTCAGACAAGATACCTTTGATTTTATTAGATGAAATATATTTTGAGAAATAATCTATATTATCTATATTAATATTAAATTACTCACTGTTATTTCTAGTTATTATGGAGAGATATCCTTTTCTAAGTAGTAATGTATGGATATTCTGGATTGAATAAAATGAAAACAGATAATGTCATTAATGCAAATAATTTATTATTAATTATAATGTCAGGGATGATGGAAATAACATGGCTTTATGCAATAGCTGGCATATTTTTCCTCTTATTGAATGCCCCGCTTTTCCCCATTTGGGCAGCACTAATAGGGTTTTTCCTTCCAATAACTATCGTCTCTCTTCTAAAAGGTAGAGGAAGAAGGATAATAGAACATTTTTTTATTCATAGTTTTTTTTATCTATTGGTACTGCTCTATACTATCTATAATTATGGATATGGGAAAGAGGCCTTCTTTGGTTTTAAATGGTTGGAAATGTTTTTTCAGAAGCAATTCGGCACAATTGATGGATTTGCCTACATATTACTCATTTTTTCCTATACTCTATTTTGGTATAACGGATATCGATTAATAAATCGCTCAAATGACCATATGACTGTATCTTCCAGATTTGACCTGGGTATAGTTATGTTAGTGGTAGCCTTTATAATTTCTGGAAGTACTAACACAGTTTTTCCAAATTCAAGCTCGCTTATCAGCTACTACTTACTTTTCAGTATGTTAGCGATAATCCTATCACAAAACTCTAAGAGTACAAAAATAGGCTTAGCCGACAACAATAATAAATCTGATCTTATATTTACCTCCATACCAATTATATTTTTATTGGTTAGCTGGGTATTATTATTCTTTCTCCCCCAAATGACCTCTGTCGCCCAGGCAAGCTATCATGTAATAAAAGTAGTCTCAAACCCTATTGGAAAAATTCTTTTAAAAATCCTTACTTTCCTTTTCGGTTCACATAGGATATCCTCAGATGTTAGCTCAGGTGATTCAGCAAGCTCGGGAATTCCTATTCCTGATGAAAATGAGCTCTCCTGGTTAGGAAGAATATTACAATGGATAGTGACCTGGCTGGGAATTTTATTGTTTTCTGCTCTGGCAATATTGGCGGTGGGCTATCTTTTGTATTCACTCTGGAAATGGTTTTCTCAAAAGACTGAATTAAATATCGAAAGAAAAGGATTTCTGGAAGAACTACTCCTTTGGGCAAAACATGTTTTTCTTGAGATAAAGATATTTTTAAAAAAATACTGGGTTTTATTAAAATCTTATGTAAGAAAAAAGGATAATACATATACTATCTTTCAGAAACTTTGCAAATGGGGTAACCACAGTGGAGTTCCACGGCAAATATATCAGACACCATTGGAATATGGTACATATCTTATTTCATTTTTTCCTGATATGGTTCACGATATAGAACTGATTGTAGACAACTTTAACAAAAATATTTATGGTAAAAAGAGTGAAGAGGAAGAAGAGTTAAAAGAAATAAAAAAGGCCTGGAGAAGGCTGTCAAGCCCCTCCAAATGGCCTTTGAGACTACTCACTAAATATTTCTATTCCAAAAAAATCAATTTGGAGCAAATTCCAACACATTCATAACATTTTAAAATATTACTTAACTCGATTACTTAAAACACCTATACCCTCTATTTCTATTTCAATGGTATCTCCCTTTTTTAAAAATACTGGTGGCTTGCGGGCAAAACCAACACCTGAAGGAGTACCGGTCATTATAACGGTACCTGGTAAGAGAGTAAAATTTTTAGAGCAATAGCTCACCAACTCTTTTACCCCAAAGATAAGGTCTGAGGTATTGGAATCCTGCATAATGGTACCGTTTAAACGTGATACGATACGGCAATTATCCGGGTCAGGAAGTTCGGTTTCAATCCATGGACCAAGTGGGCAAAAAGTATCAAATGATTTTCCTCTAGCCCATTGTTGGTCAATACGAAACTGACAATCTCGGGCAGACACGTCATTACCACAGGTATACCCTAAGATATATTTGTCCACTTCTTCTATTTCAATATTTTTTGCCTGTTTACCTATAACAATCGTCAATTCAGCCTCAAAATCCACTTCATCCGGTGCTGCCTCTGGAATCACAATATCATCTTCTGGACCTATTACACTGGATGTTGCTTTCAAAAATATAAGAGGTTTATCAGGGCAATCTTTCCCGCTCTCTTCTGCATGCTTTTTGTAATTTAACCCTATTGCAATTATGTTGGGTGGAGATATGGGTGCCAGCAACTTGACTTCTTTTTTATTTATTTTAGTTGAACTTATCTTAAATTCACCGAATATATCCCCTTCAATTAAACTTATTTCTTCTCCTTGCAGCACTCCAAAAAAAATATCATTATTTTTTAGAAATCTTACTATTCGCATATTAAATTACCTCTTAACTTTGATATAATATTCCTATATAATCGAGAAGCTCAAAGACTGTATTGTTACAATTTTCTATAAACCTTGTAAATATTAATAATTTTTAAAGATTGTATATCCTCCGTCCACAACAATCATTTGGCCAGTAATAAAAGAAGATACTTCTGAGGCCATAAAAATTACTGCATTAGCAATTTCTTCAGGAGTTCCAATTCGTTTGAGTGGTGTTGAATTGACGGCACATTCTAAGAAATTTGGTCTTGAAACTGACAGCAGGTCTCTAAATAACTCTGTTTCAGTTAATCCTGGTACAACTGTGTTTACGCGAATCCCATGCTCTGCCCATTCAGCAGCTAAAACACGTGTTAGTTGATTAACAGCGGCTTTGCTAACTGAATAAGAGACCTGTCCTCCATCTACACCTATAAGGCTTAGTTGTGAACTTATATTTACTATAGCACCTCTCTTATTTTTAGCCATGGATTTGCCAATTTCACGAGCTAAAATAAAATATGCTTTAAGGTTCGTTTCCATTATAATATCCCAATGATTGAGATTAACATCAAAAGCTTTCTCTCTATAATTTACGGCAGCATTATTTACCAGAATATCTATCTTTTTAAACCTTTGTAAAACATCATTAACAGTTTCTTGGATAGAATTTACATTGGTTAAATCACAAACCTTCGTTACTACTTGTACATCATTATTTAATTTTATCTCTTCTTCAACTGCCTCCAATTCAGATTTTGTCCGACTTACAAGTATTAAATCTGAACCAGCATTGGCAAGTTTTTTTGCACATGCGGCTCCAATTCCTCTTCCTCCACCTGTAATAAACGCAACAGATCCCTTTAGGTTGACAATCATACATCTTTCCTCCTATTTTTAATTTATAAACAAGTTTGTTGTTAGATATTAGATACTTGTTTTGTTTATAATTTGAAAAATTTAATATAATAGTTAAGTATGTTCAAATAAACAATTGTACTTTTATAATATGGTCTTATTAATTAAAACAAATTGTGAATAATTTAGAGTCTGTGCTATATTGTCTGTAAAAGTAAAATGAGTTAATTAAAGATTAACTTGAAATGGGCCATCAAGAACCTCCATAATAATTAAAAGAAACTAAAATCATTAA
>JAXGTM010000085.1:0-8880 GCA_040774925.1 Atribacterota bacterium
GAGATATGTTCAACTAAAAAATATTTAAAATAAAAACAGATTGAAATATTTAAACATATGATATATTTTAACAATCATTAAGTAAAGCAATAAAAATCCCAAACAGGTACTACTATGGGTCAAAATAAAAGCAGGAAATTGGCATTAGAAATATTAAATAGAGTTGAGAACCATAATTCTTTTTTAAATATTCTGATTTCTTCTTTTTTTTCTGAATACCAGTTAAAAGAGCAAGACAAAGCACTTATCCAGGAGATTAGCTACGGAGTAACTCGATTTAAAAAAAGACTTGATTGGATAATTAATCAATTCCTGACTAACAAAAAGAAAAAAATTCCTTTACCAATCTGGAATATTTTGAGAATGGGTATTTATCAAATTCTTTATTTAGAAAAGATCCCTGATTATGCACTGGTTTATGAGCTCGTAGAGTTAGTAAAACATAGCCCATATCCAGCTTTTTCTGGTATGGTAAATGCTATTTTAAGGAACATGCTAAGAAAATCTGATACAATTGAATGGCCGGATATCGAATCTGATCCGGTAAAACATATTTCAGTATTTTATTCTTATCCTGAATGGCTGGTTGAAAGATGGATTACCAGATTCGGATTGAAAACATGTTTAGCCATCTGTAAAAATGGTAATCGGAAACCCGATTTTACCTTAAGAATAAATCCTTTAAAAATTAGTATTCATAAGTTTCAAGAAGAATTATGTAAGGCTGATATTTCATTTCAGAAAAGCACATATCTTCCCGATATGGCAGTAATACTTAAAGATTATAATAAGATCAACAATACTTTGTTCTATCATAATGGCTGGTTTTCTATTCAGAATGAAAGTTCTATGCTGGCATCTGATTTTTTGGCTCCAACAGCGGGAGACACGGTCTTTGACATGTGCAGCGGGCCAGGCGGTAAATCTACTCATATTGCTCAGATTATGCAGAATAAAGGAGAAATTAAATCTTTCGAGATTAACAAGCACAGACTTGCTATGGTAATGACAGAAGCCAGAAGGTTAGGTATAAATATAATTACTCCTATATTAAATGATTCCAGCATATTAAATAATGAATATCTGAACATGGCAGATAAAATACTGATTGATGCTCCTTGTTCAGGTTCAGGAGTAATCAGAAGAAAGCCAGATTTGAAGTGGAAAAAGTGGGAATTAAAACACCTGCATGAATTAAATATTTTACAAAAAGAGTTACTTGAAACAGCTTCTCATTATCTAAAACCTGGTGGTGTTCTAGTTTATGCAACATGCAGCATGGAAATTGAGGAGAATGACGATATAGTATTAAATTTTATCAGAAAACACCCCGATTTTATTATACAGGAAAGTTCACAATTCATTAAAAAAAATAGTATAGTTAGTTATAAAACGCCTATCAGTGAGGCGATTCAATTAATACCTGGATTTTCCGGAGAGAGTGTTGACGGATTTTATATGGTAAAAATTAAAAGGAATGCCTGAAAGATTAATTGATATGAATAGTATTTTCTCTAATTTAATAAGAAAAATAATCCGTTTTTTAATTGCTTTTCTATTTGCAATTGGTTCTATGGCACTGGGGGGATATTTAGCTTTTTTTGCCTATCAAACTGTTTTTGCTGTTTCTACTGTTCAGACCCCCTCAATAATAGAAATGGATATTGACTCAGCAAGACAAAACTTATACAAAGCTGGCCTAAAAATGGTTATTAATAATGAGCTGGTATTTCAACAGGATGAGAAATATATTGTTGTTTCACAGAAACCTTCTGCTGGAACAAAAATAAAAAAGAATCGAACCGTTGAAGTTGAGATTAGTGCGACAAATTCTTTACATCAAATACCCGATTTAATTGGAAGGACAATCTCTGAGGCGGAAGATCTACTTTCAGAATATGGTTATCAAATTGATGATATTGCATATTCTTTTCATCAAAAAATACCTGAAGGAAATATTATAGCACAAACACCTCCTGCTGGAGAAAAGATAGGTAAAGATGATAAAATAAAAATTCTGGTCAGTAAAGGGCCCAATTAACAGTAAATTAATAAAAGAGTAAGGGAATGAAAAAACAGGAGTTAAAATATTGGTTAGCATGGAATCGTATAAAGGAGATTGGGCCAGTACGATTCTTAAAATTGTGTCAGCATTTTTCTTCTTTAGAAGATGCATGGTATTCAAATATAAGAAAACCAGAGATCAAAACAATGCTCAACATTAAAGAGGAAACTCTCAGTAAAATTGAGCTCGATAAAACGCTTATTAACCCTGATGATGAGTTATCCTTACTCGAAGAAAAAGGAATAAAAGCAATTACTATCAAAGAAGAAGGATATCCATCTATTTTAAAGGATATTTACAGTCCACCACCGATTATCTATTATCAGGGAAATTTTTTATCCATTATGAAAGAATCTGAAGGATTGGCGGTAGTTGGTTCAAGAATGCCAACTTTCTACGGTAGAAAGGTCGCAAAAGAATTATCTAATGAGATAGCAAAAGCAGGTTATGTTGTTATAAGCGGGCTGGCTAGAGGTATTGACACGAATGCACATCTTGGAGCATTAGAAGCATGCGGGAAGACTATTGCTGTGTTAGGCAGCGGGTTGGATAGAATCTATCCAACAGAGAATAATAAACTTGCGCAACGAATTATTAATGAAAATGGTTCAATCATTAGTGAATTTCCTCTTCTTACCAGACCTGAAAAAAATAATTTTCCCAGAAGAAATCGCATTATAAGTGGTTTATCACTGGGTACTATAGTAGTGGAGGCGGCAGAAAAAAGTGGAGCTTTGATTACAGCCGACTTTGCCCTGGAACAGGGAAAGGAAGTATTTGCCGTTCCCGGAAGTATCTATTCATTTCTATCTACGGGCTGTCATAACCTGATTAAACAGGGTGCCAAGCTTATTAATAATTGTCAGGATATTTTTGTAGAACTACCTGATAGTAATCCGCTTATTTTAGAAAATAAAGCGAATATAGAAAACCAAAGAGAATCATTTATCGATAAACTTACTCCTTATGAGCTAAAGTTACTTGAATTCATATCTATTGAACCACTACATATTGATGAAATAACTGAATTATCTGCAATTCCTTATGGAAAGGTGTTTGAAGCTTTACTATCATTGGAATTGAAGGGTATTATTAAAGAGGTTGAAGGGAAACGATATATAAGAATCTGAAGTTAGGATTTTTAAATACTAATATTTTATTTCTTATAACCGGTTGCGTGAATGGATAAGCTCTTGTATAATGTATTTGTGAAAAATAGTCGGGGCGTAGCGCAGCTTGGCCAGCGCACCTGAATGGGGTTCAGGGGGTCGGAGGTTCGAATCCTCTCGCCCCGACCATAATTTTCAAGAAGATTTTAGTAAAATATTCAAAATAGACTAACAATATTATTCTCTCCTATAAAAATAGGTATTCTACTGGAAAATATTCTCTAAATAGATTGCTATTATCCTATTAAAATTATGGTTAATAAAAATATTAATGAACAATAATTTTTATTTGTAAAATATTCCGGCCAATTACCTCATTTTCCAGTTTCCCAAAAATTAGTCAGTTAATTTCCTCTGGCGAATCAGTTTTAAAAAAGCTTTTCTCTGCCAAAAATTTTAAAAAGTATCTATTTTTAGGTAAAGAATGTTATTATAATATTAGTCAGAAAATTTATTTCTCCAGGCACTCACTCTTTGAGTTGTTTGCAGGCATAATACATATCTTGAAAGGACTTCAGGGTATTTTTCCTGAAAGCAATAAATGTTTAGAAAAATATTAAAATTACTAAACTTTTTATAATGATAGAAAATATATTAATTTTATAATTATATAATGATAAAAAAGATATTTTATATGGTGAAATAAATGGTTAGAACATATGATGTCATTATCGTGGGAGCGGGACCCGCGGGTATTTTTGCCGCCCTGGAATTAATTAATAACTCTGAAAAAGATATTAGTATCCTCATTCTGGAAAAAGGCAGAGATATTTCTAAAAGAAAATGTATTATGAGAGAGAAAAAGACTGTCTGCCAGAGATGTAATCCCTGTTCATTATTATCGGGATGGGGTGGGGGAGGAGCCTTCAGTGACGGGAAGCTCAATCTTACAACAGATTTTGGTGGTAACTTATCCGATTATATCGATAGTGAAGAATTGCTTAAATTAATTAATTATGTTGATAAAATTTATTGCCGATTTGGCGCCGAAGACAATATTTATGGTAATGACCAGGATACAATCGACCGCATTAAAAAAGAAGCATCAAAAGCAATGTTGAAATTTATCCCTGCCCATATTCGCCATTTGGGTACAGAGCAATGCTTTATCATATTAAAAAATATATATGATTTTTTAAGTGATAAAGTTGAAATAAGAACAGGTACTGAAGTTTCTCGAATTGTCAGTGAAGAAGAGAGTGTCAAGGGTATTATTACTTCAGAAGGAGAATATATCAAAGCCAGAAATATTATTCTTTCACCTGGCAGGGTAGGGGCTGAATGGCTGAAGGGCCAGGCGAAAGAATTAGGATTACAAGTATTTCGTAACCCTGTTGATGTGGGTGTTAGAGTTGAAGTCCCTGCAGTGATCCTGGAACACTTAACAGATGTTCTTTATGAATCAAAACTAATTTACTATTCTGCCTCTTTTGATGATAGGGTTCGCACCTTTTGTATGTGCCCACATGGAGAAGTTGTTATGGAATATAATAATGGAATAACAACTGTAAATGGACATAGTTATAAGAATAAAAAGACTGATAATTCCAATTTTGCAGTTTTAGTTAGCACTACATTTACCGAACCATTCCAACAACCGATTGCTTATGGAAAATACATTGCCAATTTGTCGAACATTTTAAGTGGAGGAGTAATCATACAGCGTCTGGGTGATTTAATTATAGGTAGAAGGTCTACTCCTGATAGAATAAATAATTCGATTGTTACTCCCACTCTAAGCAGCGCAACACCCGGGGACCTAAGTTTCGTATTACCGTACCGTATCCTTACTGATATCCTTGAGATGTTGGAAGCTTTAGATAAAATTGCTCCAGGGGTTTATTCAGGCCAAACTTTACTCTATGGAATAGAAGTAAAATTTTATTCAGCCAGGCTCGACTTATCACAACAATTTGAAACTGAAATAAAAAATCTTTTTGCTGTTGGAGATGGTGCAGGCATCACAAGGAGTTTGATGCAGGCATCAGTTAGTGGAATTATTGCTGCTAGAGAGATTAATAATCGCAGAAAATAAGTATAACTAATCATCCTAACATTACTTTCTATTATATAAAACTAAAATAAAGTATTCTTCTGAAGATATAAAAATAGAAAGATGATAAATCTTTAACATCCTTTTTAAAAATAAATTAATTATTCTTAAGATTTGTTTGAAAACTTATTATATACAAATTATGGTGTTACCACATGATTGAACAGATAGCTTTAATAGTAATTTTTTTATTTGTAATTATTGTTTTTTCTCAATTAATTGCAAATATGATGAGGTCAGGTAATGAAAAATACAGAATATTAATATTTTATGGCAGAGTATTGTTAGGATTTCTATTAACAATGTTCATCTATTTATTGTATTTAATGTTAAAAGGTGAAGATATTATTTCGAAACTAATTGGTAAATTCTAAAAATGAATTTAAAACAATTATAAATAAAAAGGAGCGGGAAACGGGGTTTGAACCCGCGGCCTTCGGCTTGGGAAGCCAACGCTCTGCCTACTGAGCTATTCCCGCAATAATCATTGATAGAAGATTTGAATATAGATATATTATATATGAGAATATAGTAATTTTCAATCAGTATTGCATTAAATAAATTATTCATTGTAGTAGATAGGTAGGAGGAAAAATAATTGTACAATCGCAATTACTATCAAAATAAAAAACCACGACATAGTAAGAAGTTTTTTCGTAATATATTCATAGTTATTATAAGTATCACTATATTATTTCTTTTAACTTACGCAATCGACTCGTTTATAATACATAAGGGGAAAATATACCCCAATATCACTCTCCTTAATAAGGAAATAGGAGGATTAAACAAAGAAGAATCACTTCAATATTTACAGCCGATGGCTGAAAAGGCAATAAATACAGCCATTCTCATCGATAATAACGGATGGCAATTGAGAATAATACCACAGGATCAGCTTAATGCAAATATTGAAATAGAAGATAAAATTAATGAAGCTTATTCTATTGGGAGGAGAGGTTCTTTATTCTTTAGAGTCAAAGAAAGATTATCTCTTATAAAGAATAAGTATCCACTGAAACCTGTTGTAAAATTTGAAAATAATAAAATAGATTCATTTTTTAGTGATTTGAAGTCAAATGTGGAAAGACCATATGAAGACGCCATTTTTGCTATTGATAGGATAGTTCCTGCCCGTACTGGAATCGAAGTGGATCAGGAACAATTTTTAATAGATATAGAAAATAGTATATTAAGTGCATTTGATTCAGATGATCAGATAATAGTTAAACTGCCTGTTATAATACATAACCCAAGTATCTCGACGACAGAAGTGCTGAATATTCATGGGTTTTTTAAGATTATTAGTAAATATGACACACCTCTGACTGGTAAAGGAGAAAATACTCTCTACAATATTAAAAAGGCTGCAAAAGAGGTCAATGGTATCATTATAAATCCAGGAGAAACTATTTCCTTTAATGAGATAGTTGGGCCAGCCGAAAAGGATGATGGCTATAAAGAAAGTACAATTATTTCCAATGGACAGTTTATAAATGGGTATGGAGGGGGAGTATGTCAGGTATCGACAACTCTCTATAATGCTGCTTTGCTTGCAAATCTCCAGATTTTAGAAAGGTATAATCATTCCATCTATGATAAGCCAACTAATTATGTCCCTATTGGACAGGATGCTGCAGTTTTCTTTGGTTTTAAAGACTTAAAGGTAAAGAACTCTTTAGACCAGAAAATTGTGATTTTTACAGATACAGATTCCGAAGTTCTGTCTGTTATTATCTGGGGAGAAAAACCGTTAGATAAAGAAATAAAAATAGTATCTCAAGATTTAAAAACTTACGATTATGATGTTCTAGAGGTTTCGGAGAAAAATACAAATAATGTCAAATTTAAAGATAATATAATACAGGAAGGTGTACCCGGTTATAGTGTTAAGACATATCGAATAATTTTAGATTCATCTGGTGAAAAGATGGAATTTTTATCAGAAGATCGCTATGCCAGTATTCCCGAGAAAGTATTGGTAAATTAAACTAATCATAATTCAATTCTTAATCTTTATTGTATTGCGGTTTTTAGAATTAGCGAAGAAATTGAAAAATTGAAATTTGTATTATAAAATAAAAAGGGGATAGCTTTAAAATTTAAAGCTATCCCCTTTTTAAAACCTAATAGAACTATTCTGTCGTTTCCTCTGAATCTGATTCAATTTCTCCATTTTTTTCTGTTTCCAATGATAAAGTGGCGTCATTTTCTTCAGATAATTGACTTGTTTCTGAGTTTACTTCGGACTCCTCAAGTGAAACATCAGACTCAATGTTGTCTTCAGCTTTCCTCTCAATTTCGGAAGTGAAATCATAATAGATTTTAATATCTGCTTCTTCTTTTAACCGGGCAATGAGCTTTTCAATGGCTTCATTCTGTTTCGGGTAAGACAGCATATTTTTAATATCTTCTTTTTTTTCTTCCAGGGATAATTGTTTTTCTTCTTGAATATCAAAACATTTAATTATATGGTAGCCGAATTCTGTTTCCACAATATCACTTAATTCTCCTACTTTTAAATTGAATGCTGCCTCTTCAAAGGGAGCAACCATTTGTCCCCTATAAACATAGTCTAAATCCCCACCTTTTTCGGCTGATGGACAAATTGACTTTTCTCTTGCAATTGACTCGAAATCAACCGTACCTTCTTTTAATTGATCCAAAATAAGCTGGGCTTCCTCTTTATCTTCAACCAGAATATGGCTTATTCTTATCCTTTCAGGCTGCAGGAAGTAGCTCTTGTGTTCTTCATAATATTCTTCTATTTCCTCATCTGTAATAGAAACCGTATCGTAAGCTTCTTGTATAACCTCATCAATCATGAATTGTTTTTTTATACTATCTTTAAGTTGATTTACAGACAGGTTATTTCTTTTTAAGGCTTCATTAAAATCATTTTCTGTCTCAAAGCTATCTTTAATCCGACCAATTTCGCCATCTATTTTAGTTGATGGAATATCTATTTTTTCTTTCTCTGCATATTGATATAGCAGAGTTGAGTCTATCAACTGTTCGGTTATATTATTCTTTATTGTTGCTAATAATTCATCTCCTATATTTGAAAGAACCTGATTATCATAACGGGAAATAAGATTTGTAAAGACACTATGCCATTCCTGATAACTAATTTTACTGCCATTAACTTCAGCAATTATATTTCCTGTCTGCTGGGCTCTGGAACCAGAAGACCTGTATTGACCGAGTCCATAAAAAATTGAAACAACAAAAGCTACAACAATAATTAATAAAATAGGTTTAACATTTTTCCTAATGAATTGCATAATTACTAAGCTCTCCTTAACCATTATTTGGGATATCGATTATAAATATAATAGCAGCCGGTGAATTTGTCAAATATATATAATATCCATTGATTTGAAAAAATAGCCTTGACAATCAAAGAAATTCGAAATACATAAAATAATTAAATTAGCCCAATATCTCAATATTCTATGGTAAAATATTACAATTATACTGATAGAATATGATGTAGAATATCACGGAATGATATTCTACGGATTTGCAGTAGTCTCAAAAATATTATTACTATTGAGCTTTTTATCGTTTTTGATATATACTTAAGAAAAAAA
>JAXGTM010000086.1:0-8659 GCA_040774925.1 Atribacterota bacterium
GCAGCGATGAAGTATCAGAAAAGGGGTCTTCGCCGAAGCCTAAAGAATACTAGCTCACATAATTCTTAGGCTGGGACTATGGTTAATATCCATAGTACTGTCATCGGAGAATACTCCCATTCTCCGATGAAGCGCTATCTCCTCGAATGGGGATAAGGGAGAGGTAAAGGTAAGAATGCTTACTATTATTTTAGGGTAATCGATGAGCTATGCGCTTATAGATTACCCTTTTTTTGTCTGTATTTGAGAAGTGTCGTGTTACCTTCTGTAATAGATAAACATAAATATTGTATAACAATAGCAAAGAAAATTGTTAATATATTGAAGATAGTTTAGTGTAAAACATATCGTTTATAGAGAAATTATATTACCAAAAAAAACTTATTGGAGGAAAGAATGGTTATTAATTCAGAGAATGGAATTATGAATAAGAAAGGATTGGGAATTGATGAAAAAAATCGGCTTACTTTTGATGGTTGTCAATTGGAAGCTCTTGCCTCAGAATATGGTACTCCTAGCTATATATTTTCTGAAAACATTATAAGAAATCAGTGCAGAGAATACATCAATACATTTCAAGATAGTGGAATAGATTTTGAAGTACTTTATGCCGGGAAGGCCTTTCTGGTTCAAGCCCTGGCCCGTATTTTAAATGAAGAAGGGCTAAGTCTCGATGTATCTTCTGGTGGAGAGATATATATTGCGTTAGCTGGCGGTTTTCCAGCCGAAAGAATATATTTTCATGGCAACAATAAATCAGAAGAAGAATTAGAATTTGCTATAAAAAACAATATTGGAACAATAATAATAGATAATCTTTGTGAACTTGAATTAGTTGACAAAATAGCCAACAGGCTTAATGCAAAAGTTAATATTATGGCAAGAATTATTCCAGGGGTTGATACAAATACTCATGAAAAGATTAGAACTGGCCAGGTTGATTCTAAATTTGGCATACCAATAAAAGAATTCCTTGATTATTTCCCTACAATAATTAACAAAGACCATCTGATTTATCAAGGGATTCATTGTCATATTGGTTCACAACTTTTTGATATAGAATTCTACAATCTAGCTGCAAAAGAGATGATAGAAATGATTAAATCTATAGCTGATAATTTCAATATAAAAACAAATATGTTAAATCTTGGTGGAGGATTAGGCGTAAGGTATACGGAGGAGGGTTCCATACTACCTATAAGCGATTATGTCAGGCAGCTGATAGAAAAAGTTAGAACAATATGCACTGAGAAAAAACTGGCAATGCCTAAGATACTAATTGAACCTGGACGCTCTATAATAGCAGAAGCCGGAATAACCCTTTATAAAATTGGTGCAATTAAGGAAGTAAAGGGTTTGAGAAAATATTTAATAGTTGATGGCGGTATGGCAGATAATCCACGTGTTAGTCTTTATGATGCAAAATATGATGCTTTAATCGTGACAAAGTATAGAGATTTACCAGTGGAGAATGTAACAATTGCAGGAAAATATTGCGAGTCTGGTGATATTCTGATTCAAAATATAAAATTGCCTCAGGCGGAATGTGGCGACCTTATGGTATTTTTTACTACTGGCGCATACCATTATGCTATGTCAAGTAATTATAATGGTTTTCCTCGTCCACCGGTTGTTCTTGTTAATAATGGTAAACATGGTTTGATTGTTAAAGGGGAAACATATGAATATATGAATCAAAATCATGTTTTTCCCGAATGGTTCAAAGATAAGTAGATAGTTTAAATAGATATAAGCAATGTAAATCATTGAAAAAAGGAGGCGAGTATGGAGATTAGTTTTATTAAAATGCATGGAATCGGTAATGATTTTATTATTATGGATTTTTTCTCTAAAGAATTTCCAGAATATTTAGATTTTGGAGAGTTATCAAAAAAATTATGTGAACGCCATTTCGGTATAGGAGCAGATGGTTTAATCTTAATACTTCCTTCACAGGAATGCGATTTTAAGATGATAATTTATAATGCAGACGGTAGTGAGGCTCAAATGTGTGGAAATGGCATTCGCTGTTTTGCTAAATATGTTTATGAAAATAAAATAACTAAAAAAAGTAAAATTTCTGTAGAAACATTAGCAGGTGTTATTATCCCTGAACTCATTTTTGAAAATGAGGACAAAAATAAGATAAAGGGAGTAAGAGTTAATATGGGAGAACCCCATTTGACCAAAAAAAATATTCCCATGATAGGCAATCCTGACAGACAGGTTATTAATGAAACTATCTTTTTGGAAAACGGTCAATATTTTAAAGTAACCTGTGTTTCAATGGGAAACCCACATTGTGTTATTTTCACTGAAAATGTTGATAATTTTCCGGTAACTGAAATTGGACCCATAATAGAGAAACATCATCTTTTTCCAGAAAAGACTAATGTAGAATTTGTAGAAAATTTGAGTGATAAAAAGATTAAAGTAAGAGTATGGGAAAGAGGAGTTGGGGAAACAATGGCTTGTGGCACCGGGGCAAGTGCTGCAGTAGTAGCTGGAATACTTAACAAAAGAGTAGGTAATAATGTTGAAGTATATTTAAGGGGAGGAAATTTGAAAATTGAATGGGCTGAAGATGGAAATGTATATAAAACAGGACCTGCTGAGAACGTTTTTACCGGGAAAGTATGTGTTTAAATAATTAGGACCATCTCTACAGGAGATGATAAATATACACCTGAGATATAATCTCTGAAATACAATAAGCATAGTCTGGAATGATATTAATACTAGAAGTAGTAATGATGAATCGTCTGATGAGAATGAGTTCAGAAGGTTTACCAAAAAACATCTATTGAAAACTGCTGATTCAATAGGTTAATTTAACCTATTGACCGATTAAAAGAGGTTATAAAGATATGTTGAATATAGACGAAGATGATAATAATGCAGATTGGGCTAAAATGTCCTGGGATTTACCGTAATATAAATCGGAAGAATTCATGAATTTTTTAAAATCAATAGAAATGACACTAGAGGAATTTAAACAATTACTTGTTTATAAATACAATCTGGCCAAAAGGACCATAAAAGAATAAATAAATACCTCCGTTCATAACCGAAATCTCCGCTATTTATATAAATAAATGTTATAGTTAAATAAGATTTTAAATAAATTGTTCAATAAATAAAGCAAAATATAAAGAAAAGATAGGTGATTGACATGAGAATTGTTGTTAAATTTGGAGGAACAAGCATTCAAGATACTGAAAGAATGGAAAAAGCCGCACATTCAGTTATAAAAAAGATGAAAGATGGGAATGAGATGTTAATAGTGGTTTCTGCCATGGGAAAAACTACTGACAACCTTATATCTTTATTAGAAGAAACCACTAAATCGAGTTATGACAAAAGCGAATATAATGAGTTCATCTCTTTTGGTGAGCGAATGAGTGCCAGATTGATGTTTTCCGCCTTAAAGTCGAGAGGTATTAAATCAGTCGTGTTCGATCCCGTTAAAGAAGATTTCCCACTCATCACCGATTCGAGTAATTTAATTGAGGCAAATATTCTTTTAGAAGAAAGTAGAGAACAGTGTCAGAAATACATTGAACCGTTGTTAAAAGAAGGAGTTATACCAATCGTATGCGGTTTTTTAGGCAGAAGCAATAAAGGGGGTAGTATTACTACTCTTGGAAGGGGCGGCAGTGATATTAGTGCTTTTGCTCTAGGGAAAATAATTAATGCAGATGAAGTAATAATAGTAACTGATACTGCCGGTGTTGCCTCTGCTGACCCTCGTTTGGTAAAGGATACCAGAATTCTGCCTAAAATAAGTGTAGAAGAAATGGGAATTATGGCAGATGGTGGAGCAAAGGTTCTTCATCCAAGAGCATTACATTTTAAAGAGGAAAATATGAAAGCCAGGATAATCAATTTTCAAAAAGGAGATCTTGATTCAGAAGGTACAGAAATAGAGGGTAGGTTTTTAAGTAAGATGGAGATATTTCCGGAAAAGCTTTGTCTGCTAACAGTTGTTGGAAACCAGATCTTAGAAACTCCTGGTTTATTAAAAGAGATTATTACTCCATTAGCTGAAAAGAATATTAGCATACAGGGTGTTGGTACCGGTAGGAACTACATAGGTTTATATCTGCTGGAACAAAATGCCAGGATGGCATACGACCTGATTCACCCTATTATTCTCAAAAACCATTCTTTGAAATCTGTTTCTTTGAAAAAGGATATCGCCCTTTTGATATTAAATAGTAGAAAGTTTATCGATACACCCGGTATTATCGAAAGAATAACCAGACCCTTGGCAGAAAACAAAATAAACATTATAGAGATATCAACAATGAAAACTGATATATTGTTATTTGTTGATTGGCATAATAAAGATACCATATATAAATTAATAAATAATTCATTAGAAAATGAATAACAAAAAAATGATAAATACAAATAGTTCTCTGATTAAATTAATTAAAATACAGAAATAGGAGTTAGCGATGTTTTACGGTTCAATCGTTGCAATGATCACCCCCTTTGATGAATATAATAGAATTGATGAGGAAGGTATTAAAAGGTTAGTCGATTTTCATATTAATAATGGAACCAATGGTATAGTGCCATGTGGAACAACAGGTGAGTCGCCTACACTGACACATGAAGAGCATAAGAAAGTAATTGAGATTACTATTAAAGCTGCTGCAGGAAGAATCCCTGTAATTGCGGGGACTGGCTCTAATTCTACTGAAGAAGCGCTGGAACTTACAGCAAGTGCCAGAGATATGGGAGCGGACGGAGTGCTTTTAGTCATTCCTTATTATAATAAGCCTACTCAAAAAGGGCTTTATGAACATTTTAAAACTATTGCAGAGCAGATAGATATACCGGCAGTTGTATACAATATACCCTCACGAGCCGGTGTCAACCTATTGCCATCTACCTTAAGCGGGCTAGCTGAACTAAAAAATATTGTAGCTGTAAAAGAAGCCAGTGGAAACCTTGAACAGATGGCAGAAATAATGTACCTATGTGGAGATAAAATTGCACTATTGTCGGGAGATGATAAAATTATTCTTCCGGTAATGTCAATTGGAGGGAAAGGTGTTATTTCTGTTGTTGCCAATATTATTCCTGATAAGATGTCTCAATTGTTTAAAACATTAGAAGAAGAGAATTACAAAGATACATTAGAAATATTCCAAAAATTTATATATCCTCTTAGTCGTACAATGTTTTATGAAACCAACCCTATTCCTGTAAAAACAGCAGCCCGTCTAATGGGACTACCATCAGGGGATTTGCGTCTTCCACTTACTGCTATGGAAGAGGAAAATCTTAAAAGATTAGAAGAAGACTTGAAGATATTTGGACTATTGGAGGAATAAAATATGAAAAGAGTAGTTGTTTGTGGCGGGTGTGGAAAAATGGCTTCACTCGCTGCGACTTATTTTTATCATGATGATTCACTTGAATTAGTTGGGATTATAGAATCCCCAACACATTCAGCATATGGTAAAGATTGGGGAGAGATTATGGGTTTGGGTAAGTCTGGCATATTGGTTGATAATAGACTGGAAAATATTATAAATAATTGTGATGTTGTTGTTGATTTTACCAATCCTGAAGCGAGCATGTTAAACCTTGCTATCTGTGAGAATGCTGAAAAAGCATTGATAATAGGTACAACCGGCCTTTCTGATAAGCAGGTTAATGTAATCAAAAAGGCCTCAGATTCAATTCCAATACTATTATCCCCAAATATGGCTTTAGCCGTAAACTTACTGTTTGACCTTGTTAGGAAGGTAGCCTCGGTACTTGATGATAATTATGATATCGAGATAATTGAAACACATCATCGCTATAAAAAGGATGCCCCCAGCGGAACTGCAAAGAAAATTGCTGAAATTATTACTCAGGAGAAAAGAGTTAATCTGGCAGAAAAGGCTGTATACGGAAGGGTAGGTGATGCTGGTCCAAGAAGGAAAGGAGAAATTGGAATACATGCTGTTAGGGCAGGTAATATAAATGGGGAGCATACTATTATTTTTAATTCCAATGGAGAAAGGCTGGAAATTACTCATAGGGCATTTGGGAGAGAGGCTTTTGCAGAAGGGGCTTTAAGGGCTGTTCATTTTATTTTAAAACAACGGAAAGGCTTATATTCTATGAAAGAAGTACTGAATTTGTAATTCGCTATTGTTAAAATAATATTGACATTACAAGCTTATGATATTATATTAATAGTTAGTATAAATACGATTTTTGTATAATATACGTATCCATAAAAATTCTTTTTTTTACTTCTTAAAAACTAAATAATAGTAACAGTACGCATACTGACCATTCTATAAATGCTTACACTAACAGGTCTCTATTTAAAATTATAGTTTTTGGTTGATAGCATTTCTTTAACCTTTAATTACGAAATATTTACAATTGTAATACATAGGTATTTTAAATTACCTTAAATAACATAATTAAAAAAAATAAAAGAAGAGAGGTTAAATGAAGGTATGGACATTAAGCAAAAGTATGACAAGTATGTCAACCTGTACTTTATCAACAAGATGGAAGATGTAGTCATTGACCATGCTGAAGGATCTACGGTATACGCTACAGATGGGAAAGAGTACATCGATTGTTTTGCTGGCATTGCTGTTAACAATGCCGGGCACAGGAACCCAAAAGTAATTCAGGCTGCTAAAGATCAGATGGATAAGTTGGTTCATTGTTGTGCATATGTCTACTATTCTGAACCGCCCGCAATACTGGCAGAAAAATTAGCTCAAAATACCCCTGGCAAACTTGATAAAACATTCTTTTCTAATAGTGGTGCTGAAGCTATAGAAGGGGCTTTAAGAGTTGCCAAACAATTCACTGGAAATTATGAAATTATAGCCCTACAATGTTCTTTCCATGGTAGAACAAATGCCACCCTCAGTATTACTGGAAACAGAAAAAGAAAATTCAAAGGCGGACCATTCTTACCGGGAATCGCTTTTGCTCCTGCCCCCTATTGTTACCGTTGCCCCTTTGAATTGAAAAGAGAGAGCTGCAATTTAAAATGTGCCAGATATTTAAGAGATGTTATTGATTTCCAAACCAGTGGTTCAGTTGCTGCCTTTATTGCAGAACCTGTCATGGGTGAAGGCGGAATAATCGTACCCCCAGATGATTATTTCAAAGAGATCAAAAAGATTTTAGATGAATTCAATATCCTATTAATTACAGATGAAGTCCAGTCCGGCTTTGGAAGAACTGGAAAACTATTTGCCATTGAACACTATGGTGTAGAACCAGATATAATGACAATGGCAAAAGGAATTGCTGACGGATTCCCATTGGGTGCTTTTATTACCAGAGATGAAATAGCTAGCTCTTTCAAACCCGGTGACCACTTATCAACCTTTGGGGGAAACCCGGTATCATGTGCAGCTGCTATAGCAAATATTGATTTTCTGGTAGATGAGAAAATTCCTGAAAAAGCATTAGAAAAAGGCAACCGTTTTATGCAGAAAATCAAAGATGAGCTTATGCCAAAACACCATTGGATTGGTGATGTCAGAGGAAAAGGCTTAATGGTAGGCGTAGAGTTAATTAAAGATAAGGACAAGACTCCTGCTGCAGCAGAGGCTGGTAAAATTAGGGCATTCTGTAGAGAAAAAGGCTTACTAATCGGTGTCGGAGGAGTTCATGGAAATGTGTTGAGAATACAGCCTCCATTAGTCATTGAGGAGCAGCAGTTGGATAAAGCACTAGGTATTTTAGATGAAGCATTATCAGAATTATAAACATAAAGCAGCTTTGTGTTTGAATAAACAAAATTAATAATTAATAAAGGAGTACAATTATGCTAATAAACCATATTTTAAACAAAAGAATGAAAAGTGTTGTCGGTATATTTGCAGCTGTATTTTTTGTCGTACTGTCACTCTTTGTTTTAGGTAATACCGTTCTTGCTGCTGAAGATGTACCTCTACCCAAAGGTGAATTGCCAGTAGTTATTACCACTGCTGGTCAAAGCCCTGGGGCAGTATCAATAAGTGTTATTTGCAGAAGAAATAAAATTGATAACGATTATTTAAACCTTGCTAGAGTAGATGATTTAAAAGCAAAAAAATATAATACTCTTATTGTCACAATGGGTACCAGTGGAAAAGGAATGGGAGCAGCGGGTATTGAGATAAATGATGAATTAGCAAGAGTAGAAAGCTTAATTGAAGAAGCAAGAAAACAGGGCATGTTGATTCTTGGATTCCACATCGAAGGTGAAGCAAGAAGAAGTGGTGCCTGTGAACAATCAATAGATTTAGTTGGCCCAAGAGTTGATTATCTGGTTGTCAGAAGTGATGGTAATCTGGATGGAAGATTTGATGAAATTTCAAAGAAATATGATATCCCCTTAAGAATTTTTGATGAAAGCATTGAATTAAATGAGATTCTAAAAGAAATATTCTTAAGTGAGTGATGCTCTGAGTAAAGAAAAAGATAAATTGAAGCATCTGATGATATAAATTTATAAAAAATAAGTGGTAAAAATATGCAGGGATGAGTTTACTATAAAATAAACGCATCCCTGTTGTTTCAAAAATAACAGATTAAAAATAACAAAATTTTTGAAAGAAAAAGATATTACAAATGCTTTATGTTACTTATTTATTGCCTAAAAATATTTCATAAAGCAGTATTTAAGAATTAA
>JAXGTM010000087.1:0-8552 GCA_040774925.1 Atribacterota bacterium
AATACTTATGCTTTTTTTTATATTTTCTATCAGTGTGTATGCACGTGATTATGAAAAAGAAGTAAAGATTGGTCGTAAAATAACTGAAAGAATTGAAAAACAGTACCAAATTGTTGAAGATGATCTGGAAGTTAATAGAGTACAACAAATTGCAGAACGTCTGAGAGAGGTATCCGAAATTGAAGAGATTGAATATCAGATCAAAATAATAGAAAAAGAAGAACCGAATGCTTTTGCTCTCCCCGGGGGATTTATATATTTAACCTCGGGGTTATTAGAGTATGTTCATTCTGATGATGAACTGGCTGCAGTAATCGCTCACGAGATGGGACATATTATCCATCAACACTCAATAAAACAATTACAGGATAAACAGAAATTGAAAATAGTGGAATTGCTCACAATCTTAATAACCAATGACCCTGCTCTGAGTATGCTAAGTGAGTTAGCAAGTATTACTATTCTCAATTCTTACCGGAGAGAATACGAAGAAGAGGCAGACCTTACTGCATTACAGCTCCTTCAAAAGAGTATGTATTATCATCCTGTTGCATTATTAACCTATTTTGAACGGGTGAACAGCGAACATATACTCAAACCAGATATTAATATGGGTATTTTCAAAACCCATCCTGAGGTAAGAGACAGAATAAGAGTGATAAAACAATATCTTACTGACAATGATATCGCCATTGACCGCCGTTTAACAACAAAATATCTAACAATAACCGGGGATTACCAGGAAATGAGTGATGGATACCTGGCTAAAATTATTATAAATGATGAACCGATACTGTATTTTGTTAATAATGATGAAGAAAGTATTAAATTGAAGATTAAAGAAGTAACTTCTAAATTTAATTATAAATTAAGATTGGATACTGAAATATACGAATTAGTATTAAACAACTTAGAGGAAGGATACTCTACTCTCAGTATCGGGGATGAAATAATCATATCTATTTCACAGCAGGAAGTCTATGATGAGGACTTAACAGCACAGGAAGCTTTGAAGAAAGCAAGGGATAAGATAGCCAAGATTTTATGGAGATTAAAACTGGAACTGCCGATATTGTTGATAGAAGAATAAATATTGTTTATAAAAGATTATTAAAAGAAATAACCCGTTACAATCCACAAAGATGAGATTGTAACGGGTTATTAAATTGTAAGTGTAAAATAATTTGTTTTTTCTTATATAATACCCACACTATTTAAAAAGACCACAAATATTGCTATAGGCACAACATATTTTATCAGGAAAGCATAACTAGCGCCCAGTTTGGTAGAGGCACCTTCGTTTATTGCCTCTAAAGCCTTATCAGTTCCCCAGAACCATCCAATGAATATCGCTGTTAACATACCGCCTAAGGGGAGCAGCATATTGTTGGCAAAGAAGTCAAAGGAGTCAAGTATATCCATACCCTTTATCAGAGTTACATGAGAAAGTTTACTATATCCTAATGTGGGAAGGAGTCCAAGTGCCCAGATAAGTATACCGGCAATAATAGTTGCCTTCTTTCTATCAAATTTTATTTCATCTATAGAATAAGCTGTTACTACTTCCAACAGTGAGATAGCTGATGTTAGTGCTGCAACCATCAAAAGAGTGAAAAAGATAAAACCAAAGATATGTCCAGCGCCACCCATTTTAGCAAAAACAGCAGGAAGGGTAATAAAAGTAAGTCCAGGGCCTGCACCAGGTTCTAACCCGAAGGCAAATACTGCCGGGAAGATTACAAAACCCGCTAACAAGGCAACTGCTGTATCAGATATAACAACATATTTAGCCACCAGAGGTACATCCTCATCTTTTTTAAGGTAACTTCCATAGGTAATCATACAGCCCATTCCCAGACTGAGTGTGAAGAACACCTGTCCTACTGCTGCCAGGAAACCTTCGCCGCTGAAATTTGAAAAATCAGGTTTCAGATAGAAAGAAAGTCCCGCACCTGCTCCAGGTAAAGTTACAGAGCGAATAATCAATATAATTAATAAAACTAATAGTACAGGCATTAGGATTAAAGACCATTTTTCTATTCCTTTTTCAATTCCACCTGCAACGATAGCTATACAGAGGAGCATGAATACAGAATGCCAGAAAATACCACCCCAGGTAGAGGTGATCGAGCTAACAAATATACTGCCATGGTCGGCCCCTGCCGCCATATATACCCCGGATTTAAACATATAAGCCAAAGCCCATCCAGCAACAACTGAATAATATGAAAGAATAACAAATCCAGCTAAAACACCCATAAATCCTACTATAACCCAGGGGGTACCTGGAGCCAGTTTTTTAAAAGTGCCCACTGCTGCTAACTGTGTTTTACGTCCCAATAATAATTCCGAATTCATTACTGGATAACCGACAAAGATTAATAGAAGTATATAAATCAAGACAAAGAATCCACCACCATATTTTCCAGTGATGTATGGGAATCGCCAGATATTTCCCAGGCCGATTGCAGAGCCGGCTGCGGCAGCAATAAAACCTATACGTGATTGCCACTGTCCTCTTCCGTTTTCGTTCATTTTTATTATCTCCTTAATAAATTAAAAGAATTTAATGTTTAATTATAATAGTCTCAAAATAAAATAAATATTTAGTATAAATTTAATGAAAGTAACAATCAGAAAAGCAATTTCTAAACAGTTAAAATAGTTTGAATACGTTAATATTATTTTTTTATTATCACCTCCTGTTATATTTTGGTTTTTGTAATAGATAAAGTTGAGTAAAAAATTTTAAAAAAATAAGGAATTAAAAAGAGCTTTTCAAATTGTTAGCAGGTAATAATTAATTAAATATCTTATCACTTTACACTATCTATGTCAAAAATAAATACTATATTTGAGCCTTAAATATATATTTAAAGACGAAAGTATTTGTTAAAAATTATTAAAAGATAACAAAAAGATAAAAAATAATTCTATAGTGTAAAGGAAACTAATTGAGGTCGAATATTTTTTATAGATATAACTATAAAAGTTATAAGTTTATTTTACAAATTTACTTATGTAAATTATTTTAAACAAAATTGGCAAAAAAACTTTTAGTAGACTATAATCTTTAAATAAATAAAATAAATATATTTTCAAACTACTGCTACTAAAGTTTGGAAGGTTAGATGGTATTAGCAATATATTTAATTTATATATCCTAATTTAATACATTACTATTATATCATAGTTATATTATAGTCTATGAATTTGCTTTAGTAAAGAGTACAAAAAAATGAACAATGCCAATAAAAATGTATGTGCTCATATAATAGTCAAGGGAAGGGTACAAGGGGTAGCTTTCCGCTATCATGCACGTAATTTTGCTCATCAGATAAAGGTTTATGGCTGGATCAGAAATTTAACCAATGGTGATGTAGAACTAATGGTAGAGGGAACAAAAAATTCAGTAGAAGAGATGGTAAAATGGTGTAAAATAGGTCCTCCTATGGCTTTAGTAGAAAACGTAGTTGTTGACTGGTTACCATTTTCGGGAAAATATATGCAGTTTAAAATTATTCAATAATTAATAATATTATAAGTTATAGAATTAAATTTTAAAATTTTAACTGGTTTTTATCCATTATCATATAAAACTATTTCAACAAGAGAGGTGAAAAATATGTTTATATTACAGGAGGTATCATCCTGGGCTGCTTTTTTAGCTGGTATTCTTTCGTTTCTATCTCCCTGTGTTTTACCGCTGGTACCAGGATATATTTCATTTATTTCAGGGATGTCACTGGAAGAGCTCAGTGCTCAAGGTAATCAGACAAATAAATCTGTTTTTCGAGTTTTAATTGGAGCCATTAGCTTCATATTAGGGTTTTCATTGGTATTTATATCCTTAGGAGCCTCGGTAACTTTTTTAGGAAAGTTTATGCAGGAATACCTTGTATGGTTTAAAAGAATTGGCGGTCTCGTTGTTATTATTTTCGGTTTACATATGCTGCAATTAGTCAAAATACCTTTTCTATATTATCAAAAAAAGATTGAAGTAAAACAGTCAGTCTCATTTAATCAATTTTTTACACCATTTCTCATTGGATTAGCCTTTGCATTTGGGTGGACACCATGTATTGGGCCCATCCTGGCTGCAATACTGGTCTACGCAGGTACTCAAGAAACAGTAGGTAAAGGAATTGCATTACTGTCATTTTATTCAGCAGGTCTTGCAGTGCCTTTTTTGTTTACCGCATTGGCTGTAAATCAATTCTACAAAATGAGCGGTATAATAAAAAAATATTTTAGAGTAATTGAATTGGTTGGCGGAATATTATTGCTTATTGTCGGTATTGTAATGATTGGTGGTACTCTAACCATTTTTGGCAAATAGTTATTACAGATGTTTGACTAAGAATTTCAACCTGGAGTATAATATATAAATTAGAATTAGAAAAAAGGTGGTTAAAACAGTGAATTTAAGAGTATTACATAATAAAATATATAAACTCTCAGTATTTAATATATTTTTCTTATTGCTGGTAACAATCCTTCTTTTTGGTATTGCTAATTCAGGTTCTACACAGACTGAAGAAGTTCTTAACTGGCAACCCTATGATAAAGCTCTGGCAAAATCGGAGTCTGATAGCATTCCTACCCTTATCTACTTTTATTCTGATGATTGTGGATGGTGTAGAAAGTTGGAAGCCGAAACTCTTGCAAACAAAGAGATTATGGAATTATTGAACAAAGATTTTGCTCTTGTTAAAATAAATGGAAATTCTAATGATTCAGTCCTGGTAGGAGAAGAAAAGATGACAGAGAGTCGCCTAACAGCTGAGGTTTACCAGGTCAGAGGATTCCCTACAATATGGTTCCTTGATAGTAATAATGAAAGGATTGCTAATTTACCTGGGTTTGTTCCAACGGAAATGTTTTTGCCCATCCTTACCTATGTGAGAGATGGAATGTATAAAGAATACACCTTTCAAGAATATATGGAATTAGATAAGGACAAACAAGAATAGAAACTTGTGACAGGGAAAACATTGTATATATTTTTAAAAAATAACCAAAAATAATAAGGAATATACGTCTACAAAAACATAATAATACATTTAGAAATAATCCGCAGAATAAATTGAATGGCGGTCAGTTTTTTTGAATCTATATATTTGACCGCCAATCAATCCTGTAAATTGGAATCATTACTGTTTTCTGATTGTAAATACTCTAATAATAACTCTCAAGCAAAAAAACATGTTCACAGCTTATCGGAAATATTGACATCAATGCTGACATCTATGAAATACTATATTCCTCAAGCAGGAAAAAGTGAAAAACACTACTATTAAAACTGAAATAAATAATATAATAGACAAAATAAAAGCATTCGATAATGATGAAAAAATCATATTAGCTTTCTCCGGTGGCATGGATAGTTCTTTGGTACTTTTTCTTGCCGTTGAAGCTCTTGGTCGAGAAAAAATTGTTGCAGTGAATGTAGATTTTGGCACATTTACTTATGAGGAGGCTCGTCTAAATGTTAAACGCATTTGTGAAGAGATGAAATTAGAGTTACATTGTATAGACGGAGAGCAGATGCAGAAAGGATTGTTGAAAGGTGGTCCGGACTGTAATCTTTGTACAAGAAAGATTAAATTAGGTTTAGTAAAAAATTTTTCTCAGGGTAGAATTGTTTTTACCGGGTCCAATCAGAGTGACAGCTGGGGAAAATATGGCAAGGCTTTTTCATCTGGCATCTTTGCCCCTTTATTTTCTTATGATAAAAAAGAAATTAAGAATATGTTGGATTATCTAAATATAAAGGTCACCAGGGTTGGTGAGAATATTAATAGAGAAGGGTGTAAATTAAAGCATCTGCTTAAACCTCTGATTAACCCATCATTTCATGGAAGAGCAGTCAGTGAGGCTAATGAAATATTACTGCAATTGTTAAATAAAATCAATCATAATCCGAATATAGCTAATGTCAAAATAATTGGGCCTTTGAATAAAAATATTGCACTTATTAACATTAATCCTTTACCGGAAGACGAGAATGATATAAGGATGATTTTAGAAAATATAGCAAGTATTGATGTTATTGATAGTTGCGAGATAGTATCACAACCACTTCAATTGACCGTAAAGGCAAACAAAGGACAATTTAATAACTTGCGTTCCAGATATTGGATTGAACAGGGCAGACTGCAGGCAGAATTCGCAGCTCCGCTTGAGTGTAGATGGCTATTGACAACAAATCATAGATTAAAAACATTCCAGGTGGTCGATTATAGCTGTTAATAAAATTCTTAAATCATGAGGAAATGAATTAAAAGAATAAAAATTTATCATAATATCAAAACCCAAAATATAATGTGAGCAAAGAGATAAGATGTTAAAAAATTAATTTACAAGGAGATACCTATGGACAAAAACTTAGGTTTTATCAATTCTTTAGAAGAGATAAAAAGAGCGGCAGAATTGATGGCTCTATCTGCCAGGACTGCACCAAAATCTGCCGGGAATGATTATGTAGTAATTAAGATTATTGAAGGTGCTGAAGTGGTTAAGCTTGGTGAAGAGATGATACAGTATGGCATTGAAAAGAATAAAAGAAATTTTGATCGAGATGGTGAGAATGTAAAAAAATCTCCAGTTATTTTGCTGATTGGTTTGAGGGATTCAAAAACTCTGGGCCTTAACTGCGGTGCCTGTGGATTTGATTCCTGTTCAGAATGTGTAACACACAAGGGAACCGAATTTGATGGTCCCCAATGTGCTTTACGCATTTTAGATATGGGTATTGCCATAGGTTCAGCAGTAAAAATGGCATCGATTTTAGGTATCGATAACAGGATTATGTATAGAATAGGGGTAGTAGCTAAAAAGGGAGGATTTATTGACGCAAGTTTCGTAATGGGCATACCTTTTTCGACAACAGGAAAAAATATTTATTTTGACCGTTAATGAAAATATCATTAATGATATGAACAATTTTTTTAAAAATTAAAATAAAGATGTGAAAATATTTCATAATGAATTATTTTAAACTGTGCATAAAATGCACAGTTGATTAACTTTCTTTATTTTTTTGTATCTATAATATCAATAATAAATAAACCTGAAAACCAAAAACTCTTATTTTTTAATTAAAAAAGAAAAAATAATAAATTTTCTAAAAAATAGTACTTAATCTTTCATTCTGGCATGGATATTGCTTATATTATCTAGTAGCAGTAATATGCAGTGAGATAATATATTTTCAAGATAGGAGATGATTTTTATGATAGAAGAGGTGCATAAACTTACCGATGATTTTTTTAGATAATTTTAAGGTTAAATTTTACTCAATATTTATGCTATAAAATATATTTATTTAAAAAGGAGAATAATATGTTAAAGGATTGTTTTAAGAAAAAACAATTTTCCAATTTAATAATAACGGTTCTTACCCTTATTTTTGTTTTAACTTTAAATTCAGGAAGCTTTGCAGCAGAAGACCAGTTGACTATTCAATCACTCAGCGATGATATTGCCGAGATTGCCGAAAGGGTTGGCCCTGCAGTGGTTAATATTGATGTTGTACGCTATGTACAGAGCTCACCGTTTGGTTTTAGAGATCCAATCTTTGAGTGGTTTTTTGAACAGCGAGAAGAATTTAGAAGAAGAATTCCTCAAAAAGGAGCAGGTTCAGGCTTTGTAGTTGACAAAGAAGGATATGTTCTAACAAATGAGCATGTAGTCAGTGGAGCAGAAGAGATAAAGGTAACTCTATCTGATGGAAGGGATTTTAAGGGAGTAGTTGTAGGTTCAGATGTAACCACAGATATGGCTATTGTAAAAATAGAGGCAAATAATCTACCGGTAGTAGAGTTAGGAGATTCTGATGAGTTAAGAGTCGGTGAGATAACAATAGCTATTGGTAATCCTTATGGCTTAGAAAAGACTGTAACAATGGGTGTAGTAAGTGCAAAGGGTAGAAATATCTCTGCTGGTAGTGATGCTCATGAATACACTAACCTGATTCAGACTGATACTGCAATAAACCCCGGAAATAGTGGTGGTCCGCTTTTAAATACAAAGGGAGAGGTAGTGGGTATCAATACTGCTATAATTCCTTATGCACAGGGTATCGGGTTTGCCATTCCTGTAAATGTAGCAAAAAGAAACCTGAATGATCTGATTACCATCGGAAAAGTAAGAAGGGCCTGGATTGGTGTATATATTCAAGAGGTAACCCCTGAGATGGTAGAGCAGTTTAACCTCGATAAGGCAGAGGGTGTGTTGATCGCTGATGTCATAGACGATGGGCCTGCCGAAGTATCAGGGCTTGCCCGCGGTGATATTGTCCTGTCAGTCAATGATAAAACTGTCAACAAACCACAGGAATTACAAGATGCCATTAGGGCATTAGAAATAGGTGATAAAGCCACTTTGACCGTCAAACGTGATGGAAAAGAAATCTCTTTTGTAGTAAAGATTGATGAAATGCCTGCAGATGAGACTTTGGCTAGCAAGGACAAGGTGTTCACAGAGCAAACTGGCCTTAGAGTAGAAATAGTCACTCCTGACATTGCTCGAAAAGCCGGCTTATCAAGGGT
>JAXGTM010000088.1:0-8528 GCA_040774925.1 Atribacterota bacterium
AATTTTATTTCATTTGGATATCTTTCAAGTGATATCCCTTTAAGGAATATTTACTAATTATTTACAATTATTTATATGTTATTATTATTTTTAATTTTTGAATAGAAATAATTATTCAATTTAGGAATTATCTTTTTTAGAGCAATCGCTCTGTGACTAATCCTATTCTTAATGTCTCTTCCTAATTGTGAAAAGGTAAGATTGTAACCATCAGGAACAAAGATTGGGTCATAACCAAATCCATCACATCCCACTGGCTGAAAAATAATTTTTCCGGAACAGATACCTTCAGAGGTATAGATATTTCCTTCAGGAGTAACAAAGCACATTACACAAACAAAGCGCGCTTTTCTTTGTTCCTCCGATGCCTCTTTTAATTCATTCAATACTCTTTCGATTCTCTCCTGATCTGTTTTACCCCATCTTGAAGAATATATTCCAGGCTTACCCTTTAAATAATATATTTCTAGTCCTGAATCATCTGCCAGTACGGGTAAATGTGTATAACACAGAACTGCCTTTGCTTTGATTAATGAATTTTCCAGAAAAGTGTTGCCATCTTCTTCTATTTCAGGTATTTCAGGGTAGTCAAGCAATGATTCAATATTTATATTACCATCATTAAATTTCTCTTTGATTTCGATTATTTTACCCGTATTAGTAGTTGCTAGAATAAGTTTTAACACAGTTCTCCAATTATTTCCTTTTCAATAGCAATAACCTGCTCCATACCAGTTTCAGCCAGTTTAATCAATTTGTTTAAATTGGTCATGGAAAAAGGACGGTCTTCAGCGGTACCTTGAATTTCTACTACATCACCTCTTTCAGTCATAACCATATTCAAATCTACCTGAGCCTGACTATCTTCTTTAAAATCTAAATCCAGAAGCATCTCACCATCTACAATACCTACACTAATTGCTCCCAGAAAATGCTTTACCGGGACTGCCTCTATTTTTTTCTCAGCCTTCAGATACTGAAAAGCATCGATTAATGCAACAAATGAGCCTATAATTGAAGCAGTTCTGGTTCCTCCATCTGCCTGTAATACATCGCAATCTATCCAGATCATACGCGGCCCAAGTTTGTCCAGATTGGTTACTGCTCTAAGTGAACGTCCAATTAAACGTTGAATTTCTTGTGTTCTGCCATCAATTTTTCCTTTAACTGAATCCCTTAAATTTCTAGTTAGGTTCGCCCTTGGAATCATAGAATATTCAGCCGAAATCCAGCCTTGTTGAGTTCCTCTCAAAAAAAGAGGTACTTTTTCTTCAACACTTGCAGTACATACAACCCTGGTATCTCCCATTTCTATCAATACTGAACCTTCAGAATATTTAATATAATTGCGTACCATTTTTATTGGCCGTATTTCATCAAATCTCCGGTTAAAAGCTCTCAGCATGGTTCCTCCATTCCTGCTTCCTGTATTGAATTAGAATCAATTTATGCTAATTTTTTCTATATTGAATGTAATCTACAAGCTGAATTAGCATATCTGCTTTATCTCCAAATAGTAATAGACTTTCTTTAGCTTTATGACAATAAGCTCTGACATCTTCTTTTGATTTTTCGAGACCGAAAATCAAAGGGTAAGCGGGTCTATCCTGCACATTATTATTCTGTTTAAAATCAAGTAAATCATCAGTAATCTGGAAAGCAAGGCCTATGTTTTTACCATATTCATTTAGATAGGATATCTGCTCTCTATTAGCACCAGAAAGCAATGCTCCGGCTTCAAGAGAGGCACAGAGTAAAGCAGAAGTTTTTTTTAAATATATATCTATAATATTATTAGCATTGTCATTCGCATCGCCCTCATAATTCCATTTAATATCTTCAACTTGACCGCCCAACATTTTTTTTGTTCCCAATAAATAGAGTATTCTTCTTAATACTTGAAGGACGGAATTTTTATCTATTCCATCTATTTCATTATTTTGACAAACAAAATCTAATCCCATCACCAGTAGAGCATCCCCTGTTAACACTGCAATTCCTTCTCCGAACACTTTATGGTTTGTTAGTTTTCCTCTTCGATAATCATCATCATCCATGCAGGGCAAATCATCATGAACTAAGGAAAAGCAGTGTATCAGTTCAATTCCGCAGGCAGCAGGCAATACCATTTCAGGAGGTTTTCCAAATAGCTCTGCAGCCATCATAGTTAAAATAGGCCGTATCCTTTTACCTCCATTCAAAACACTATAACGAATAGATTTGTGTATAAGTGAAGGTTCTTCTTTTTCAGAAGGCAGTTTCTCTGAAAGGTATTTATCAACAATCTCTTTTTTATCTTTCAAGTAGGATGTTAATTCCATTTATTTGCTATTAACCTCTTCCTCACCATTTATAGCAAATGGCTCAGTACGGTATTTTTCATCCCCTTCTCTGGTTAATTTTTCCACTTTCTTTTTCGTCTCATTCAATTTATCTAAACATTTATCAGAAAAGAGCATTCCCTCTTCATAAAGCTTTAAAGCTTCATCGAGACTCAGTTCTCCCTTTTCCAGTTCTTCTACAATCTCTTCAAGTCTTTTAAGTGAATCTTCGAAAGAGATATCCTCATCCTTTCTTTTCTTATCGGTCATTATTTATTTCCTCCTTACCAGAAACATTTGCCGATATAGCGCCATCCTGTACAATGATTTCAATTTGATTATTTTTATCTATCTGTTCAATACTTTTAACAACTATTTTTTCAGGTAGTTTCAAACAGATACTGTACCCTCTGTTTAAAACAGATTTTGGACTTAAAGTAATAATCTTTTCCCTATATTTCATTAAAATGTTTTCATTAATCTCTAAAATATGTCTTATACTTAACTTCAGACGGTTATTCAAATCATCAACAGTCTGTAAGTGTTGAAGAATCTTATATTTAGGACTCTGATATTTCAAGTTTTCGGCAGAATTAAGATATTTCTGCCTTTTAATTTCTAAAACATGCAGGAAAATTCTTTTTACTTTTTCTTGTAATAATATGAGATGTTTTACTAAACTATTCTTATCAGGAATTGCCATCTCAGCTGCACCAGATGGTGTTGGTGCCCGAAGATCTGCCACAAAATCAGAGATAGTGAAATCTGTCTCGTGTCCTACTGCTGATATTATAGGTATATTTGAAGCAAATATGGCTCTGGCCAGTATTTCCTCATTAAATGCCCATAATTCTTCAATAGAGCCCCCTCCTCTACCTATAATAATAAAATCCAATTCAGGCATTACGCGGTTAAGGAAAAGTATATTTTCTGCTATCTGCTGTGCAGAATCATTACCCTGAACCTGTGCTGGAACAACAACAATATGTATATTGGGAAATCTGCGTAAAGTAATTGAAATTATATCTCTAATAGCAGCTCCGGTGGCAGAAGTGATAACAGCAATTTTATGTGGGATTTTTGGCAATGCCTTTTTTATTTCAGGCCTGAAAAGCCCTTCAGCTTTTAATCTTTCCTTTAATTCTTCAAATGCAGCAAAAAGAGCACCTCTGCCAGCTTCTGTCATTTGTGAGACATAGAGCTGGTATTCACCTCTTTTTTCATAAACTCGGACTTCACCTTTCGCTTTAACACTCATTCCGTCTGAAGGTTTAAAACTTAGTCCGAAGCTATTACCACGAAACATGACGCATTTTATCTGAGATTGTTCATCTTTCAAAACAAAATACATATGACCTGAGGAATGGTCTTTAAAGTTGCTAATTTCTCCTATAACAGTTATATTATTTAAATTAGGGTCTTCTTTAAAGACTCTCTGGATATGTTGAGTGATACTGCTGACAGTGAATATCTTCTCATTAGAATTGTTTGTATACATTTATTTTCCTAAATTAGTTATTGTTATTATCAGGGGTTTTTACAATTTTTTCAATATTTCCTAAAACGCCATTTACAAATCCGAAAGAATTTTCAGTACTATATTTTTTGGCCAATTCAACCGCCTCGTTAATGGTAACACTTTTCGGGATATTATCAATAAATATTATTTCATAGATTGCTATCCGTAGTATATTTCGGTCAATATTTGCCATTCTTTCTAAAGACCAGTTACTGGCATGTTTCTTAATAAGCAGGTCTATCTCTTTTAAGTTCGGCAATACTCCTCTGACTAATTCTAAACAGAAAGAAATAATAGCATCCGAATCATTGTCCTGCAATATGTCTTCAACCTGAAAAGTATAAGAGCACGCCTCATTCACATTACAACGGACAAGATCTATCTGAAATAGAATTTTCAGTGCCAATTCTCTGGCTATCCTTCTACTTCCCATATATCCCTCAAATCTTTATTCTATTTTCAAATTTTCAAAAATATTAAAATATTTTTAGAAAATTACCCTGATTTACAAAATTTCTTTTATCCTGAAATTTTTTTGAAAAGATAACTCCCTGAATATGGACATTGATCTGCTCAATATCGATACTGGTAATCTCTTTAATTCTCTCTTTTACCTTAGATTGTGCTTCCCAGGTTAAATCAGGGATTCTAACACCATAATTGATGAATAAAAACAGATTTACAGCGATAGAATCAGTTTTTATTTCTACCTTAATATCCTGATTTATATTTGTATTATTATCAACATTATCCTGTTGAATAATCTTTCGGAATCTCCTTCTTTTGGGACGTGAAATCCCTTCTACATCAAGTAAAATAAGCCGGATTAAAGCTTCCAGAGTAATTCTAGAAATATTAATTTTTCCTCTTTCAGTAACAATAGTCGCAAATTCCATATGCTATAACTTATACTCTTTCTTGATATTTCTTATCACCTGTGGTAATTCTGATAATATCCCCCTCTTTTATAAAAAGAGGTACCAGTATTTCCGCTCCTGTTTCTACTGTTGCCGGCTTCATTGCACCAGATACAGTATTTCCTTTTGCCCCAGGAACAGTTGATACAACTTCAAGGGCAATAGTTGTCGGGAGCTGAACACCTATTATTTCTCCCCGGCAAAACGTAACATCAACACTATTCCCCTCTTTTAGTAAATCAGCAGAATCGCCTATCTTTGCAACATCGATTGGTATCTGCTCATAGCTGTCAGCATCCATAAAATAATAATTGGAACCATCGTTATAGATATACTGCATCTCTTTTCTTTCAATAATTGCCTGTTCAAATTTTTCCCCTGCACGGAATGTCCTATCTATAACTGCCCCTGTTTGAATATTTTTTAGTTTTGTTCTTACGAATGCTCCCCCTTTACCAGGTTTAACATGCTGAAATTCTACAATGGTAAATAAATCACCTTCCAGCTCTATACTCATACCATTTTTAAAATCACTTGTGGAAATCAAAATAATCCCTCCTCACTTTTGAAGATATATATAAACTAAAATTTTATTACCTGTATATTAAACAAAATTTTTCCTTACTGAACATCTAAATATATTATTAAATAGGATTTATCTTAATTATTAATTGCTACTAAAGATTTCAAGCAACAAACTGCCCACATAATTTGTTTACTTCTTGAAAGACTTCCTGGCTAATACATTTATTATCAATATTACTAAGCACTCTGTCAATTAATTCGGCAATTAACTCCATCTCCTTTTCTTTCATTCCGCGAGTGGTCATAGCTGGTGTTCCTATACGAATACCACTGGTAATCATTGGTGGTTGCGTATCAAAAGGAACGGCATTTTTATTTACTGTGATACCAGATTCTTCCAAAGCCTTTTCTGCCTGTTTTCCTGTCAGACCTTTATTTCTCAGGTCAAGCAACATCAAATGATTATCTGTGCCTCCTGATACCAGTTGATAATCCATTTCCATCAATCGTTGTGCAAGTATAGAGGCATTTTTTTTAACCTGTTTCTGATATATAACAAAATCATCTTCCGATGCATTTTTAAAACAAACTGCTTTTGCAGCTATTACGTGCATTAAAGGTCCTCCCTGTATACCGGGAAAAATACTTTTATCGATTTGTTGCGCAAAACCATGCTGACAAAGTATCAGTCCACCTCTGGGTCCTCGTAACGTCTTATGTGTAGTCGTTGTTACAAAGTGGCAATGAGGAACAGGACTAACATGCTCGCCTGCAACAATTAACCCGGCAATATGTGCAGCATCTGCTAAAAGCAGAGAACCAGCCTCATTAGCAATTTCTCTGAATTTGCTAAAATCTATCTCCCTCGGATAAGCGCTTGCCCCTGCTATAATAAGTTTGGGCTTGCTTTTTAATGCGAGCTTTTTTAGCTCATCATAATCAATATAGCCGCTATTCTTGTCAACACCATAATGAACTATATTGTAAAGCATTCCGGAAAAATTAACCGGGCTTCCATGTGTAAGATGGCCTCCATGAGCAAGATTCATAGATAATATAGTATCTCCCGGTTTTAAGACAGAAAAATAGACAGCCATATTGGCTTGAGAGCCGGAATGTGGCTGAACATTGGCATGTTCAGCTGCAAACAATTTTTTAGCCCTATCAATAGCTAAGTTTTCAACCTGGTCGATAAACTCACACCCACCATAATATTTTTTACCTGGATAACCTTCAGCATATTTATTAGTTAGGACTGAGCTTTGTGCTTCCAGAATTGCATCATCAACAAAATTTTCAGATGCGATAAGTTCTAAAGTATACTTTTGCCGTTCTTCTTCTTTTTTAATAAGCTGATATATTTCAGGATCAACTTTTTTTAAAGACATTTTTCCCCTCCTTATAAAAGCAGGTATTTCCATAAAATTTGAATAATTTCCGACATTTAAAATTTTATTGCTAGTTCTTGTAACACAATTTAATTTAATTCAAAGGATAATTATTAGAAATATTTTTTAATTTTTGTGTAAGCTATTATAAACACAAAATATATCTATCTGCAAACATTAAATTTCACTCATTTATCTTTATTGCTTCCAGATGATAAGGATATGCTTTTTTTATTTCCACTTCTACCCAGTTACCGATATCCTCTTTTTCCCCATTTATAATAAGTATATTTCCATCGATTTCAGGCGCTTCAGAGCAGGAACGGCTTATTAAAGTACTATTATTTTCAGAATAACCGTCAACCAAAACTTTTATTCTCTTACCTATTTTATTCTGCTGATGGGCAAGGGAAATCTTTTGCTGTATTTTCATAAGTTTACTCACCCGTTCCTTTTTAACTCTTTTTGGAATCTGCTCTTTATATTTACTTGCCGGACAGCCCGCTTCATTATAATAAGGGAATACTCCAACCTTTTCAAACTGGTATTCCTGCACAAAATCACAAAGTTCCAGAAAATCAGCTTCTGACTCCCCTGGAAACCCTATAATAAACGTTGTCCGTAAAGTTATGTCAGGAATTTTTTTTCGCAGTTTTTCTATAAGCCTGATTATATCATTTTTAGTTACCTGTCTATTCATCCTTTTCAGAACAGAATCACTGATATGTTGCAACGGAATATCTAGATAGGGACAAAATATCCTGTTCTCAGCCAGACAATCAATGAGTTCATCATTGTAATGAGCAGGATGAGTATAAAGTATCCTTATGCGATTTTCTTCAGGCCAATCCAACTTGACAAGGCTTTTCAATAATTTAGAAAGAGATGGTACTCCGTAAAGGTCTTTGCCATAATAAGTAGTATCTTCCGCTATTAAAATAATCTCTTTCAAAGGATATATATTGATGAGGTTTTGAGCTTCAGCGTGGATTGATTCAATTGTTCTGCTCCTATAATTACCTTTTATTCGAGGAATAAGACAGTAAGTACAGGCGTTATTGCAGCCTTCGGCTATTTTTAAATAGGCATAATGCTCGGCAGTGAAAAGAAAACGCGGAGTATTTTCATCAAAAATAAGGGTGGGTTTTAAATTTGCTTTATAAACTTTTTCCCCTTTTACAACATTTTTTAGAAGTTCACTTACCTCGTTAATCTCATCAATGCCAAGAAAAGCATCAACTTCAGGCAGTGATTCTGCCAGTTCTTTTAATTTATATCTTTGAGAAAGGCATCCTGCAACTATGATATATTTTAATCTATCCTCTTTTTTTAAAGTCACTGCTTCTAAAATTCTGTCTATAGACTCTTCAACAGCTGGCTCAATAAAACTGCAGGTATTTATAATAACAACTTCACAATTATTAATATCATTGGTCAGTGTTAAATTATTCTCCAACAAACAGCCTGCAATAATTTCGCTGTCAACTAAATTTTTGGGACAACCGAGTGATTGAATGCAAATCCGCATAAATTTTCTTATCCAAATAAAAAATATTCTTCTAACAATATGCTGTTGTTATATATTACTGTTTTCATAATAATTTTCATATTTTTGTTCAATTATTTTTTCAAAAAAGTCTCATTTTGTGTTATTGTAAGCAATTCATCAGTATGAATTATCAAATAAATATTGAAATCATATAATAGTATTTTATCTTTTCTGTAAAACTTTTAACTAATTTTATTAAAAAAAGAACAGAAGTCAGGATTTTTAAATATCCATTGTATCCTGACTTCTGCAAGCTGCTTAATTAAATTTTGTCTCTACATCAAAAATTTTCAAACAATTATTCTCTAT
>JAXGTM010000089.1:0-8448 GCA_040774925.1 Atribacterota bacterium
AAAGATGTACAATTCTAACAAAGCCAGGATTTAAGCCAAGCAAAACTTCTAATGTTTTAAAAGTGCTATAGACTTGTCCTTGGATATCTACAGTAAGTATCAAATTTTTGTTTGATATATGGCTGATTTTGAAATAGCCTTTCGGTTATTGCGTGGTAATATTCCATGAATCTTACTGAAAACTTTTTTATACAAGCAATGTGCTTTAAAATTCACCCCAACCATATTTAGATAATGATATAATTTAACTATATATACTTTGTCACAACTTGGAAGAGATGCAAAATCAATAATAAATAGAGTATGACTTAAGTATTTCTTTCTACAGACTTATAAAATTTTTAACCAATCTAAAAGAGTGCTGTGTTAATCTATTCTGGACTTCTCATATTTTTTTCCAGTATAGGCTTTCGCGTTTTGATTATTATTTGGTTTTTTATGAACAAGTATCCCTTAATGCTATGAAATTTCACCAGAAAAGTTACTTAGTTAGTGGGCTTAAGCAACAGATATAAAAAGCTCTACAAACAATAAAAAAAGTAATAAGAACTTTATAAAGAAAAACGTAAATATACCATATTAGAAGAATATGCATCTGTTTTATTAAAGAAAACTACAAAGAATATTAAAAAAGGAAAAACTATTATTATTTAGGCCTCTTTATTAAGCAAAATTATCTTCATGGAAAAAGATATACAAATTTTGATTTATGAATGGCCATTAAATGGCAGGTTGAAAATAAAGATTGACTTGTAAAAAATCATTATGTATACTTGTATACAAGTATACATAATGATAGTAAAGATTCTCAATTATATAAATGATATGTTTGTGATAGAAAGTGTAAGAAATTAATCAAGCGTAGTGTTTGTAAGATGAAATAAAAATAAGGTTTACAATTTAATGGATATATTTAAGACAGAAAACTTTAAATACCAACAGAAGTATTTACGAGACCACATCTTCGAAGAACTTCAACAAGCCATATACAGTGGTAAATTAGGGTCTGGAGAAAGATTAACAGAAAACAAAATAGCAGAGAAACTGGGTGTCAGTAGAACACCGGTCAGAGAAGCACTCTATAGATTAGCATCTTTAGGGCTGATTAAAATGATTCCACATCGTGGATTTGTTATTAGTCAATGGTCTTTAAAAGAAATTGAGGATGTTATTGACTTAAGAGTAATGTTAGAATCTTTTGCAATAAAACTAGTCATTGAACGAATTCAACCAAACGAAATTGAAGAATTTAAAGAGCTTATAAAACAAATGGAGGAGGCGGTTTTAAATAAGGATAATATGAAGGCATCTTCTCTTAATACCTTATTTCATGATAAAATTATTACTTTAAGTAATAATATGGCACTTTTAGAGGCAATTGAACCAATTAAAAGTAAAATTTATCATTTTAGAATCATGTCATTATATTCAGGCCACAGGCTCGAGGAATCTTTTAATGAGCATAAAGATATACTTGATGCTATTTTAGCCAAAGATATCAAATTAGCACAAAAGATAATTACAGAACACATAAAAAAGGTTGGCCTAACTATAAAACAAAAATTATAAAACGAATAAAAAAAGGTGAAAATATCAGTTTCATTTTTAAAAATATTTATTACTTTATAAGTTTAATTTAAAACATAATAAAATTCTAGTAAACTGATTGAATGCCTATTTTGCCTTCTGTATTTTAAGAAAAAAATACCAGGATATGGGTAGCATATTGTTCAATAAAAGCAGGGTCTTTAAACATTATTGATCGATAAAATTATTAATTAAAAAAGTCCTGTTAAGGAAGAAGGTGATAGTGATTAAAAGAACAAGTGGCTAAACTAAATATTGTTAAATATATTATGCAAAGGAGTTCAAAATATGTTTAAAAAGTCTATCATTTCTGTCGGTTTAGTAGTATTGGCTATAAGTGTTTTTGTTTTATCTGTTAGTTGTGCTGATAAATTACCAGATCTTATAGTACTTGTGGGTCCTGATGCAGATACTTTTGATCCCCATGTAAATCTTGGCACAGCAACAGAACTCTATAATGAGAATATGTATAATCATTTGGTAAGATTTAATAAAAATTTAAAAATAATACCTGATTTAGCCGAAAGCTGGGAACTATCTGAAGATAATTTGACTTGGACATTCACTCTGCGTAAAAATGTAAAATTTCATGACGGCACACCTTTTAATGCAGAAGCTGTAAAAATATCACTTGAAAGAGTAATTGACCCAAATACAGGCTCTCCAGCTAGAGATGTTGTAGCTGATATTAGTAGCATAGAGGTTGTAGATGACTATACTGTTAAAATTAAAACTTTTACGCCCTGTGGATATTTATTAAATAATCTGGCTCACCCAATTACTTCTATTGTTAGTCCAACCGCTTTAAAAGAATATGGAAAGGAATTAGGTACTCATCCAATTGGCACTGGTCCATTTATTTTTAAAGAATGGAAAGTTGGTAGTGAGATAATATTAGAACGTAATCCTGACTATTTTAATGGGGCACCAAAGATTGGTAAACTTATTTTTAGGGTTATCCCGGATGATACTACTAGGGCGATGTTAATTGAGTCGGGAAGAGGCGATGTTGCTCTGCGAATACCTTCGTCTGAAATAGAGCGTTTAAATGGAAAAAGTGATATTGTAATTGAATTAACGGATACCGTTATGACTAATTATTTGCCACTGAATAATACTAAAAAATATTTAGATAATGTCAAAGTACGAAAAGCATTAAACTATGCTACAAATAAAGAGGATATTGCAAATAATATCTTAACAGGTATGGCAACTATTGCCGATGCTCCAATCTCTCCAAATACTTGGGGATATACACCAATAGGTGTTTACGAGTATGACTTAGAAAAAGCAAAAGCACTTTTAGTTGAAGCTGGTTATCCAGATGGTTTTGATTTAGATATTTGGATTGCACCCGGACGACATCTAATGAATATACAAATTACCCAGTTAATCCAGAGCGATTGGGCTAAAATAGGCGTTAATCTTAATATAAGGCAATGGGAATATCAGTCTCTTATGTCTGAGATAAAAAAAGGTGAGTTCAACATACTATACTTAGGTTGGAGTCCTTCTACTGCAGATGCAGATCGTGCACTTTATGGAGTATTCCATTCAAGCCAGTGGGTACCAGTCGGTGGAAATAGAGCTCTTTATCATAATGAACAGGTAGATAGCCTTCTAGAAGCTGGTAAAATTGAGACTGATATTGAAAAGCGAAAAGAATTATATCGAGAAGCCATGGAGATAATTGTAGATGAAGCACCCTGGGTATTTCTGTATTATCCTAAACAAGCTTTAGTCTACAGAAGCAATATTTCTAATATCGATTTTTTGCCTACAGAGCATATTCTTTTCCATCAGGCTGTTAAGGAATAATATTTCCTTATATTCTTTTGGAAAGTTAGCTAAGCATTGCTTGAATCCGATAGGTGTGTATATGAAAATGACAGTAATCATATTATAGCAAGTTAAATAACTGAATTTAATAATACAATAAATAGGAATGGTTTTGTAAAAGTTGAAAAAATATATCTTATCAAAACTAATCATAGGTGTGCTAATTTTATTTGGAGTAGCGAATATTACTTTTTTTCTTTTACACATAATCCCGGGGGATCCTGCAGATGCAATTGCAGGCCCCCAAGCTATCTCTGAAGATGTAGAAAATTTACGTAAATCGTTAGGTTTGGATCGACCAATATGGGAGCAATACATATCGTACATGAAAAATCTTCTAAAAGGAGACCTTGGATATTCTTATAGAAACAAAATGTCGGCTTTAGAAATGTTAAAATATTATTGGCCTGGGACGATGTTACTAACTTTTAGCAGCATGCTTATTGCTGTTTTAATCGGGGTACCTGTAGGTATATTGGCGGCAACAAAACGAGGTACTTTAATTGATACAATATCTATGTTTAGCTCTTTTATCGGTTTATCTATGCCTTCTTTTTGGTTAGCTCTAGTTTTAATCATAATATTTGGAGTAAAATTTCCAATTTTACCATTTTGGGGGAGAGAAGGATTTAGTAGTTATATTTTGCCAAGCCTTACTTTGAGTTGGGGAGTAGCTGCAAATATAGCTAGAATGACTAGGGCAAGTATGCTAGAAATACTTAGCAAGGAATATATTCGCACTGCTTGTGGGAAAGGGCTTAGTGAGAAAAGAGTAGTTTATCTACACGCGCTACGAAATGCTGCAGTATCTATTATAACCATCATTGGATTGCAGATGGGCACGCTTATGGGTGGCCAAGTAGTTACTGAGACCATCTTTTCTTGGCCAGGCCTTGGACGAATGATAGTTAATGCTTTGTATGGTAGAGACCTGCAAATTGTCCAAATTGGCATTCTGGTTTTAACTTTAAATTTTTTAATACTCAATTTATTAACAGATATTTGTTACGGTATCCTAGATCCTAGGATTCGTTTTGACTGATTAAACGGTAAGGTAGTAAGATAATAAAATGATATTTTTAACAAAGTTAATTAAAAACCCTTCAGCGACAGTTGGTTTTATATTAATATTTTTAGTATTTATTACTTGTTTAGTAGGACCATTGTTAACCCAATCACCGTTTTTAACAACAAGTAATCGACTTTCTCCGCCGACTAGAGAACATATTTTAGGAACTGACGAACTTGGAAGGGATGTTTTGAGTAGAATTGTATTGGGTGGCCGATATTCTATTGCTGTTGGCTTTATTTCGGTTTTTTTAGGTCTTATATGTGGTTTTTTCCTAGGTACAATTTCTGGCTATTATGGTAAAATTTGGGATAAAATTATTATGGCTATTGCTGATTTGCTTCTAGCTTTTCCAGGAATTCTTCTTTCGATATGCATAGCCATGGTAATGCCCCCATCTATTTTAACCCCTATGATAGCAGTAGGAATCAGCACTATTCCACTGTTTACCAGACTAGTAAGAGCCCAATTTATGTCAATAAAAAATCATCCATATATTGATGCTGTGCGTTGTTTAGGTGCAAATGATTTAAGAGTTATATTTTTACATTTCTACCCCAATATTATTGGACCTATTATAATCCAATCTACATTACGAGTTGGTTCTTCAATTTTGGTAGCAGCTACTTTGAATTTTTTAGGTTTGGGGGCACAACCTCCTATTCCTGAATGGGGAGCTATGCTAAATTCAGCAAGACCATATTTATGGTCTGCCCCATATTTAGCTATATTTCCTGGTTTGGCAATAACAATAACAATTGTTGGTATCAATTTAATTGGAGATGCCCTAAGGGATTATCTGGACCCTAGAATAAGAAAAGGAATTTAAGCAATTTAGACGATCTTTGTAATCTATGTAACAGTTAAAAAATATATTGATATATATTTCATGAAATAATTAATTAAAAAATTGTATTTCTGAAAATTTTAGTAAAACAATAAAGATATAATAATCTATCTTAATCAACTTTGGAAAACAAATTAAATGAGAGTTATTAATAAAAAATAGAGGAATATTTAAAATTTGAGATAAATAAAGGGAGCATAATTGACTTGTTTGCTAAGGGCAGTCGTGTTTCATTAATTGAAAAAAATGTCTTTGTATTATCTTTTACAGCTTTTATTATCACGGCTGCTAAATTTACTTGGTATCCAATCCTTCCTATATACTTAATTGATTTAGGAGCAAATGATTTCCAGGTAGCGTTCACTTATACATTGTTAACCTTTTCATCTGCTTTTATGCAATTTTTAGGAGGAACATTATCAGATATTTTTGGAAGGAGAAATTTAATAGTAATCCCAACTTTTATTTTTCCAATTTGTTATATTTTATCTGCCCATTCTTCCTATTGGCTAACTTTAATAATTTTTTTAATTGCTGCAGATAGTTTAAGTGCTATTCAACTGCCATCTTTCTATGCTCTAATTGCTGAGTCAACACAAAAAACAAAAAGAGGCCTAGCCTATGGTTTTTATCATCTTTTCATGGTTTTAGGTCGTTCTATTGGTCCTACTGTAGGAATGATTTTAGTTTCTCGAATGAATATCAAATCTATTTTTTATTTAGTTGCCCTTATTAATATTATATGTGCTTTAGGAAGGGCTGTTTTTTTAAAAGAAACCCATAAAATGCGTTTAAAAACTGGCAATTATAACTTTTGGAAGTATTTTTTGAACAAAAATGTATGGTATATAATTCTTATTTTTTCTCCTCTTTTTATGTTAAACAATCTCACTATTAAAGGTCCTTTTATATCACTTTATGCACACGAGGTGCTAAGACTTGAGAAATCCAAGATAAACCTTTTTTTTGCATTGGGTAGTTTTGCGGCAGTCACTTATAGTCTTTTGGGAGGTAAAATAATCGATAAAATAGGTAATAAAAAGGTTCTTGCATTTAGTGTGTTTGGGCTGGGATTTTTTATATTTCTATGGAGTTATAGTCCGAACTTTATTTTGATAATTATTTTGTTTTCCATTACGTATATTTTCTATCAAAGTTGTCAAATTGCTTATGATTCATTTGTTGCTGATATAACCCAAGAACAATCAAGAGGACAATTTATCGGATTTATAGGTACTTGTAATGGAGTTATAGGCTCATTAGCTCCTTTTGTAGGAGGATACCTTAAAAATCAATTTGGTATGAAAACACCATTCTTAGCTGCTTTGCTTTGTGCACTTTTTTCTTTTTTGCTACTCTCATTTAAAAAACTGGAGTAATTGTTAAATAACATCTTTATATTTCAATGCATTGTAAAAAAAATACTGCTAAAAAGATATTGTGATTATTTGTTATTAAGGTAAAAAGTATTTTTAATAGGGGGAATTATTATGGCAACAATGATAGAAAAGTTAGTTACCAGTTTAACAAAAGTACGTCTGGAGGAACTAAAGCAAGAATTATTACTGGATGTAAGATATTATTTATTAGATGCAATTGGTTGCGGATTATTTGGCAGCACATTGCCTGAAGGGGAAAAGGTCACTAATGTTTTTTCTGATTTCCAGCATAAGAAAGGCTCTCCAGTATGGGGGACCTCTTTTAGTTTTAGCCCAGAAATAACTGCTTTAATTTGTGGTACATATTGCCATTTGAGAGAATTAGATGATGTACATTATTCCGTAACACACCCTGGTTCAGTGTGCGTGCCGGCGGCTTTTTCAGTAGCTTACCAAAAAAAAATAGCTTTAGGAGATTTGTTGTTAGCTACTCTTTGTGGGGTTGAAACTATGGTAAGGATAGCGAAGGGAATTAATTATATTGAACATAGTAGGAGAGGATGGCATACAACTGCAACCTGTGGGGTGTTTGGGGCAGCTATGATTTCAGGGAAATTGTTAAACCTTAATGAAGTTCAAATGAAGAATGCCCTAGGGTTGGCTGGTACCAGGACAGGAGGAACAAGAGCATATGTTACTGATGGCGCAATGAGCAAAAGATTACATCCAGGATTAGCAAGTAGGGATGGAGTGTTAAGCGCTTATCTGGCTGAGGCTGGTATAACTGGTCCTTCATATATACTCGAATCAGAAGAAGGAGGGTTCTATAAACTTACTTCTAAAGATTGGGATATAAATAGTGTAACTGAAAAAATCGGTGAAAATTGGGCGATTGAAGAAATGGAATATAAATGGTATCCTTCGTGTAAATCTGTTCATTCACCATTAGAAGCAAGTAAAAAAATAAATGATTTGTATAAAGTTAAAAACTTTAGAGATATTAAGAAGGTTCTGGTAGAAGTTAGTCATTCTGGATTAGATGCAATGAAAATGTATAATTCTCAATCTATTATTTCCGCGCAACTAAGTATTCCCTATGGTGTTGCTTTGGCACTTACAGGGAGGTCGGGAGGCATTGAAGATTATACAACTAAAAATTTAAATGAGCCTGATATATACAATTTAGCTTCAAAAGTAGAAGTAAAAGCAAATGTTGAGTTTGATATTCTTAGGGCCAAAGAACACAAGAGCGGATCGAGAGTTACGGTATTTTGGAATGATGGTAAAAAAGTAACACATGTAGTAGATAGTCCAAAAGGTTCTTTGGGAAACCCTTTAACAAAAAAAGATATGGAAAAGAAATTTATTGATCTTTCAAGTAGGGCTTTAAATGAAGAACGTATTTATCAAATAAAAGAAATGATTACTAAAGCTCCTATCAGCACACCTGTGGAAGAAATAAGTAAATTGTTAGTAAAATAGATAAAAATTCATTATTCATTCTAATTTGAGGTTGTCTTTGAAGCCAGTAATGGATTAACGAATAAGATTCTATGTAAGTTAAGACTTTATTAACCCGTTGAGTTGAAAACCATAGGTTTACCAACGGATGAATTAGAAGACGATATGCTACAATGTTTGTATGAAGACAAGAATTTTAGCTCACAGTGTCTATCGAACAGAGTTTCATACCGTATGGATCCCCAAATATCATCCCGTATCCTTAA
>JAXGTM010000090.1:0-8372 GCA_040774925.1 Atribacterota bacterium
GGGTTTATCAGCTATCACGAATTACAACGGGAAAAGAACTATTTATTAGAATTAGCCCATTCAGAAGGATTAAACATCGCTTTTTCCATTCAAACTTTGGGGTCAGAGTTCATCATCAATCGGGATGTGCTAACTGAAGTATTAAGCCTTTTTCAGAAAGAAGGTATAACATATATCGATATCCTCGATTCTAATGGCATAATAAGAATGAGTACTGATAAACTCAGAATGAATGGGAGGATTCCAATAAAGAATCCAGGTAGAGTCAATTATTTCCAGATATCTGACAGAGATAACAAACGAATTCTCCAGATTATCAAGCCTTTTGACTATGCAGATAGCTTCTCTTCAGATTTATTCGGATTTCTCTTTTTACGTGATAAATATCTTTCTATCGGTATTAATCTTGAAGATTATTTCCTCCGTTATAACCAAATAAAACAAAGGATTGTTATAAACTATCTGGTAATCTTCTTAATTTCTTTATTGGGTGTTTCTATAGTCTTTAAATATCAAGAAAATATTGTCACTAAAAATACTTTGCGTAATATGAAAGATTACACAACTAAACTGCTTGAAACTATGGATAGTGGAGTAATTTCAGTTAATAAAGAAAATATAATTCAGACTTTAAATAAAAAGAGCGAAGAGATATTTCAGTTAAAAAGAGATGATGTTTTAAGCAAAAATGCTGAGGACGTATTACCATTAAAGATTAAGGGCAAATCAATTTATGAACTTGCTTTTAAAGAAGGAAATAAAATTGAAGAAGAGATTGAAATTGAAACAAAAGAGGGTATTAAGAGGAACCTATTAATAAATACATCTTTTTTAGAAAATGAAGAGGGTGAAGTTGCCGGGATGGTGGTTATTCTTAGAGATATAACCAGATTAAAAGCTTTATTGGAAGAGATGAGTCAGAATAAGAGGCTGGCCTCTTTGGGACAAATGGCTAGTGCCATAGCCCATGAAATAAGAAACCCTCTCAGCTCTATCAGGGGGTTAGCTCAATTTATCTATCAATCCGATTCTGAAAAGAGTGAACAAAAAGGTGATTTAGAAATAATAATCAAAGAGGTTGACAGACTAAACCAGTTAATTAATCAATTACTCGATTTCTCCAGACCTAAGAAATTGGCAACCACAAAATTTATTTTAGAGGATTTGATTAAAGAAATAATTGATCTCTTAAAATTAGAGAGTGGAGAAAAAAAGATTGAATTTCAATTATTCTCTGACTTTCCCCGACAATACATTGTTGCAGATAAAGACCAGATAAGACAGGCTTTAATAAATATAATCTTAAATTCTATACAGTCTGTTGGTGAAAAGGGAAAGATTTCTGTTTCACTTAATATGGCAAACTATAAGAATAATGAAGCATTTATTATTACGGTTAGAGATAATGGTATCGGAATGACAGGGGACGAATTATCACATGTTTTTGATCCTTTTTTTACTACGCGCAGTAAGGGAACGGGGTTGGGTTTATCAGTAGCTTATAATATTATTGAAATGCATCAGGGAACAATATCTATTAATTCAGTGAAAGGACAGGGAACAGAGGTTAAGATATTTATTCCAACAAGGAGGAGTAGGGATTTTGAATAAAATTTTAATTGTTGATGATGAGGGTAGTATAAGATTAATGCTAAGAAGAGTGCTTTCTAACTGGGAATATGATGTTGATGAAGCAGCAAATGGTTTGGAAGCCCTGCAGAAAATAAAGAAAGAGAAGTATGCTATTATCCTGTTGGATTTAAGAATGCCTGAGATGAATGGTTTGCAGGTAATAAAAGAGTTGAAAAAGCTGGACATAAATACTCCTATAATAATGATGTCTGCCTATGGAACTGTACCGGAGGCTGTGGAGGCAATAAAGCTTGGAGCAATAGATTATCTAGTTAAACCTTTTGATTTATATGAATTAAAAATAGTTTTTGAACGAATTATTAGAGAAGATGAGATCAAAAATGAAAATCAATACTTTCGGGAAGAAGAAGATAAAAGATACAATTTTAAAGAGATTGTTGGCCAGAGCACAGCAATGAAAAAAGTGCTGGATATGTTAAAAAAAGTTGCCCCATTACCTACAACAGTTTTGATAACAGGAGAGAGCGGTACAGGGAAAGAGCTGATTGCTCGTGCATTGCATAAAAACAGTCTTCGTAAAGATAAGCCATTTGTAGTGGCTAACTGTGTTGCATTTTCTCCTAATATACTGGAAAGTGAATTATTTGGACATGAAAAAGGTTCTTTTACCGGTGCAGATTCGAAAAGAATTGGTAGATTTGAGATAGCTCATAGCGGTACCCTTTTTCTTGATGAGATAGGTGAGGTAGACCTTTCTACACAGGCAAAATTACTGAGGGTCATTCAGGAAAAGGAATTTGAGAGGGTGGGTAGTTCTACCAGTATCAAAGTGGATACCAGAATTGTCGCAGCGACGAATAAAGATTTAGAGCAAGAGATAAAAGAAAACAGGTTCAGGGAAGATCTTTTCTATCGTATAAATGTTTTTCATATCGAAGCTCCTCCATTGAGAGAAAGGAAAGAGGATATCCCGCTACTTATCAAACATTTTATAGATAAATATAACCGAATATTGAATAAACGCATTTCAGATATTACCTCTGAAGGACTATCTCTATTACTCGATTATTCCTTTCCGGGCAATATAAGGGAATTGGAAAATATTATTGAGAGAGCCATGATAATGTCCAATAAAGAAATTATCGAAAAAGAACTTCTCTTTTTTTTAGAAAAGAAAGAATTTACTCCCCAGCCATGAACATTAAAAGAAATGGAAAGAGAGATGATAAAAAAGAGTCTTATTCAAAATAAAGGTAATAGAACAAAAGCTGCTGAACAACTTGGCATTAGCCGCAGAACTTTGATTATAAAACTGAAAGAATATCAGATTGATATTAAGCCGGAAAGATAAAAATAATTTTACTATAAGGGAGGCATGAATAATATGTTATTAGTACTCGATATAGGAAATACGCATACAGTTATTGGAGTATTTAAGGGAGATGAACTGTTATGCCATTGGCGTATTTCTACTGATCTAAGGAAAACCGAAGATGAGCTAGCCATCCTCATCAAAAATTTGCTTGCAGACAGATCTCTAATCTGCACAGATGTTAAAGCTGTAGCAATTTCTTGTGTAGTTCCTCCATTAGTTTGGGTTCTGAACAAGATGTTTCAAACATATTGTGGTGTTACCCCGTTGATGGTTAATTCAAAAGTAAAATTGAATATTAAAATAGATACTGACTATCCGGAAGAAGTTGGTGCTGACAGAGTAGTGAATGCCGAAGCGGTGTATAGTCTTTATGGAGCACCTGCAATCATTATTGATTTTGGCACAGCCACTACTTTCTGTGCTCTCGAGAAAGGCGGAATTTATATAGGAGGAGCCATAGCTCCCGGTTTGGAGCTATCAAGCAATGCATTATTTGAAAAAACTTCAAAACTACCCAAAATTGCCGTTAAGAAATGTAATGTTGCCATAGGCCGAAACACTATCGAAGCTGTTCAATCGGGCATCTACTTTGCTCATCTAGGGTTAACGAGAGAGATTATTTCACGCTTTAAACAGGAACTAAGCGGGAATCCTAAAATCGTTGCTACCGGGGGATATGCTGATTTGATTGATAAGGATACCCAAATATTTGACATAGTTGATCCTTTTTTAACCCTGGAAGGTTTAAAAATTATATACAACTCGAATAAAAAATAATATTTTTTAGAAAAAATAATTGAAAAAGCACAAAAATCATGCTTTCCGAATTATCGGTTGACATCAATTATATTAAAAGATAAGATTGTTTAAAGTTTTATCTAGAACTCGAAATTATTGATTAATTATAAATTATTTAAAAGAGAAGGTTAAGGGGGTGTTTTACATGTGGGAGAAACAGTTAATCAAGGAAGAAGGTTTAACCTTTGATGATGTTTTGCTCATTCCTCAGAATTCTAAACTGATACCAAAAGAAGTAGAATTAAATACTCAATTATCTAGAAACATAAGTCTGAATATTCCTCTTGTCAGTGCCGCTATGGATAAAGTGACCGAATCCAGACTTGCAATTGCAATAGCCAGAGAAGGTGGTATTGGTATAATTCATAAGAATATGACTATTGAGGAGCAGGTACAGGAAATTGATAGAGTAAAACGTTCCGAAAGCGGAATAATCGTTGAACCCATAGTATTAACGGGGGACAAAAAGGTTAAAGATGCTCTAGAATTAATGGAACATTATCATATTTCTGGTATCCCAATTGTAGACTATGAAAAAAAATTAGTGGGCATATTAACGAACAGAGATATACGATTTTTAGAAGATTATGAAATACAGATCAATGAAGTAATGACCAAAGAACCACTGATTACAGGTAAAGCTGGAACAACACTTGAAGAAGCCAAGATTGTATTACATAAAAACAGAATAGAAAAATTACCACTAGTTGATGACAACTATGTTTTAAAAGGTTTAATCACTATTAAAGATATAGAGAAAGCCCGTCAATACCCTAATGCATGTAAAGATAATAATGGACGATTAAGAGTTGGTGCAGCAGTAGGTGTAACCTCTGATGTTTTTAACAGGGTTGAAGCCATTGCTCACGCGCATGCAGATGTAATAGTTGTTGACACTGCTCATGCTGATTCTGAAAGGGTACTAAATGTCATTAAAGGAATCAAAGAAAAATTCAATATTGAGCTGATTGGTGGAAATGTAGCGACCTACGAAGGTGCTAAAAGACTTATAGCAGCAGGTGTCGATGCTATCAAAGTAGGTATAGGTCCTGGCTCTATATGTACTACCAGAGTAGTTACAGGTGTTGGAGTTCCCCAGATATATGCTATCAAAGAATGTGCTCGTGCCTGCCGTGAAAAAGAAATTCCTTTGATTGCTGATGGTGGTATACGCTATTCAGGCGACCTATGTAAAGCATTAGCAATAGGTGCAAATTCTATAATGATTGGCAGTCTATTTGCAGGAACAGAAGAGAGTCCGGGTGAAGTGGTTCTCTATAAGGGGAGAAGCTACAAAGAATATCGAGGTATGGGCTCAATAGGTGCCATGAAAGAAGGAAGCAGGGACCGTTACTTCCAGGAAGAGAATGAAACTAGTAAACTGGTTCCAGAGGGGATAGAGGGAAGAGTTCCTTACAAAGGCTCTCTATCTGACACTATTTACCAGTTGATGGGTGGCTTAAGGGCAGGAATGTCTTACTGCGGTGCAGCTACTATCAAAGAGCTGCAGGAGAAAGGACGTCTAATAAGGATAACTAACTCTGCATTAAGAGAAGGCCATCCCCATGATATTATTATTACCAAGGAAGCACCAAACTACGAGATAGAATAGTTCATAATATTTAGAAATATATTACCAGTCTCATTCCTTGTTTGTCTCTATTTTTTGCAAACAATGATGGAGCAAAATAATAAAATGGGAAATATTCTATGAGTAAAAATATAATATGTGATGCTCATTGTGATACTGCTCTAGATTTAGTTAGAAATCGCAGAAAGATAGGTAACAGGTCAACAACTGGGCATCTTGATATACCGCGTTTAAAAGAAGGAAAAGTCAATATTCAGGTATTTGCTGCTTATATAGAAAAACCTTTTAAACCACACCGTTCGTTATCAAGAGCCTTACAGTTGATAGATTGCTTGTTATTAGAATTCAAAGAAAACAGCAACAGTATAGAGTTGGCTACATCTTTTCGTGATATAGAAGCAATTCTATCAAGAGGGAAAATAGTTGCAATTCTTGCCATAGAAGGAGGAGAGGCTCTGGATGGCAAGCTATATAATTTAAGAAATTTTTATCGGCTGGGAGTTAGAATATTTACACTGACCTGGAATCAGAGAAATGATATTGCAGATGGCAGCGATTACCCGGATTCAAAAAGAGGACTTACATCTTTTGGTAAAAAAGTGGTAAAAGAAATGAATCAGCTGGGAATGTTAATAGATGTATCACATCTTTCAGAATCTGGATTCTGGGCTGTATTAAAAAATACCACTAAACCCATAATAGCTTCACATTCTAATTGCTATTCCCTATGTCCCCACCGTCGTAATCTAAATGATAAACAGATAAAGGCAATTGCAGAAAATGGCGGACTTATCTGTGTAACTTATGTTCCAGATTTTTTAGTAAAGGAGAAGAGAAAAGCCACCATTGATGATGTAATCAACCACATTAGTTATATAACCGATCTGGTTGGGGTAGATTATGTTGGTCTTGGTTCTGATTTTGATGGATGTCGTTCTTTACCAGAAGGGCTTGATGGAGCAGGCAAAGTCTACTTAATCGGGGAAAAATTATTCCAGAAAGGCTATTCTGAGATAGAAGTCGATAAAATACTGGGAATGAACTTCCTTCGCTTATTTAAAAACATTTAAATATATCTTTCAAATAGTTTGCAGAACATACTATTAATTTGTTGTATAATATAGTTACATAATATAGATAATATTCTATTAGAAAATAAGGAAATATTTTAAGTATTTAAATAATTAGAAAAGGACAATACAATTAATGAATATCTCAACTCGAAATATAGCACTCACCAGTTTATTGGTTGCCATGAGTATTGTGCTATCACGTATGGCAAGTATAAGAATAGCGATAGGTGGGGTAGAAGGAATAAGAATAGGATTTGGCAAACTGCCTATTATATTGGGCAGTTTCATGCTTGGACCTTTATATGGTGGCCTAGTTGGCGCTATAGCTGATTTTCTTGGTTATATTATTCAGCCAATTGGTGCATACCTTCCACATTTTACTATAATTTCTGCATTATGCGGTATCCTTCCTGCCTGGATATTACGAATAATGAAGGGTAATGAAGAGAATATAATTAGTATCTTTTTATCTGTTGGTTTTACAGTTGCTATAACTGAATTATTTTTTATAACATACTCTCTCCATCTTATCTATGGCATCCCCTTAAAATTACTACTTGTTCCCAGATTAATAAGTGTACCCATTACAATGGTTCTCTATTCATATTTTATTCATACATTTGTGCGCCGAAAAATAGTACAGATTGCCCATCATAAAGAATAAATTAACTTTATTTTACTATCTACAATGAAGTATTACTGACTATAAATATATTTTAATCTTCTTAAAATGCATTTATTTAACTAAACAGATAAATATTTGTTATAATAGAATATAACTAAAGTATCTATACCAGAAATATCATTATATTTTATAAAGTAAGGAGGTTAAAATGGTTGAATTTAATTTGGAAAAAGGTCTTAAGGGTGTTGCCCAGGTAGTAGTCGGTGCAGATAATATGGCAGAAAAATTTTCTAAACCTATGCCGCCTTCCTTTGCTACCCCCATGCTTATTTCTTTAATGGATAATGCTGCAATTGAAGCGGTTAGAAAAAAACTTCCACCGGGTTATATTACTGTTGCTACCTCTATTACTGTCAGGCATCTGGCACCAACACCAGAGGGCATGAGTGTTACTGCAGAGGCAGAATTAATAGATATTTTTAAAAACCGTCTTATCTTTGAGGTCTCTGCTTATGATGAATTGGAAAAAATTGGCGAGGGTCAGGTTGAGCGGTATATAATTGAGCTGGATAGCTTTACTGACAAGGTATTGGACAAAAAGAGAAGAGAGATGAACCCTTTATAATACTAATGGCATAACATTCTATCTATTTATAAATATTTTTTTAGAATAATTGTGTAAAAAAATAAGCCACACCTCAAATGGTGTGGCTTATTCTATTTTTATAAATGAGTTATTGTTAGAAAAAATTAATTAACTTTAGCAGATTCTTTTTTTGTTTTTTCTATTGCTGGTTTTGAACCATTGTTAGAACTACTATTTTCAGTTTCTTTCTTAACTTTATTATCTGTACTGCCGGTCAGTCTTTCTTTTGGTGTACTGCTTTTACGGTTGTCTGTACTATAATAACCGCTGCCTTTTAAAATAAAATTGCCGTTTTTACTTATTAAGCGTATTACTTCTCCATCACATTTAGGACAGTTTTTTAATGGCGCAGCAGTAATAGACTGAAACTTTTCAAATTTGTAATTACATTTATTACATTGATATTCATAGGTAGGCATGTTACTTCTTAGCTCCTTCTCCTTGTTATCGATTAAAGATAATATGCTATTTTGATTGATTTGTCAAGGCATTTTGCTATGTTTTTGTATACCCCCCACCCCTATGCTCTAGATAATAAATAAAATTTTCTTATTTCATTTCTGCGGGTTTGCATATATTTATTCAACCATTAAACAAAAGATTGGACGAACTTGTAATACCGATATTCTCATTTTGAGCTATTTTATGGAAAAAAATCAAGACTTCAATTA
>JAXGTM010000091.1:0-8329 GCA_040774925.1 Atribacterota bacterium
AGTTTTTTTCTAATTTGTGCAGGTTCATCTATTGTGTTAACTATAATAAAACCCTCTTCGGGCAATCCTTCTGTAATATCAACCGTACCGATAAGTGTTGGATCGAGCACTATCACCATATCCGGGTTTGTAACATGGCAATGAATTTTAATTGGTTCATCACTTATTCTGGTAAAAGATTGAATAGGTGCACCCATTCTCTCCGGTCCATATTCAGGAAAAGCTTGTATGTATTTGTCTTCAGCTAAAGCAGAAGTTGCCAGTAACATAGACGCTGTAACAGCACCCTGCCCACCTCTTCCATGCCATCTCACTTCAACAATTTTTTTCATTATAGAAAAAACCTCCGTTTAAAATTTCTCTCTATTACTCATTTTTAAATACCTGCCTGCCTATTAAGGCTTGTGTTAGAGTTACCATATCAGCATATTCCAGGTCACCTCCAATAGGTATTCCGTAGGCAATTCTGGTAACCTTGATATCCATGGGTTTCAACAATCTGGCAATATACGAAGCTGTCACCTCTCCTTCAATATTGGGATTAGTTGCCATAATAACTTCTTTTATATTCTCAGATTTCAACCTTGTGATAAGTTGTTCTATCGTCAAATGTTCCGGGTCGACTCCATCTAAAGGGGAGATAGCCCCTTGTAAAACATGGTACAGACCTTTATAGCCACCTGTCTTTTCTAATGCCATCAAATCTCTTGCTGTTTCCACTACACATATAGTATCCCTCTGTCTGGTATTATCTGTACATATTTCACATATCTCTTTATCAGTCAAGTTATAACAAATTTGACATTTCCTAATCTTTTCTTTGGCATTGATGATTGATTCCGCCAGCAAGCCAGCTTCTTCTTTTGAGATATTAAGAATATATAGAGCAAGTCTTTGGGCAGTCTTTGGACCAATACCAGGCAGTTTAGATAACTCTCTAATCAATACTGCCAGTGGCTTAGCATATTGGTAACTCATCTTAAATTAACCATTAAAATATTCCTGGCAGGTTTAATCCACCAGTCAATTTCATCATTTCTTCGTTTACCATTTCCTTAGATTGCCTTATTCCTTCATTTACTGCGGCTACGACTAAATCTTCTAACATCTCTTTATCTTCCGGATCAATGATGTCTCGTTCAATATGAATCTCCTTTATCTCCTGCTGTCCATTTATGGTCAATTCAACCATTCCACCTCCGGAAGTTACCTTAATCTCTTTTTGAGCAAGCTCTTCTTTCATAGCTTCCATTTTTTTCTGCATTCCTTGGGCTTGTTTCATTAAAAATTTCATGTCCATATCTAAAAAATCTCTCCTCTATTCTTCTCTAATATTTCCACCGAATAAATTGAGTGCTTCATTGAGAATATCCTGGTAATCTATCTTTTCTTTTCCTATATTATCTATTTTATCTATTACTTTTTCAGCATCTCTTATGTACTCGGAATCTTTTTTATCCGTTAATTTTTCTACTGACAGTTCTTCTTTCTTATTTTTTCCTAAACCCGAAAATTCACCTTCATTTACATTGGTTTCTACAATACACTTTAGTTTCAAGTTTTCATTAGTTTCTTCTTTTAAAATTTTTTCAATCTTTTCCCTGTTCTCTTTTTTTTCTAAACTTTCTTTATGAAAAAGACATTCATCTGAAAAAGCAACGCATAACTGCCCATCTTCAATTCGAATATTATGTCCAACCATCAAAAAGGAATAAAGGGAAATTTTCTCTTCTCTAATTCTTGAAAGTATTTTTGGCCATAGCCCCGCTATTTCATTTTTTTTAACAGATTTATTCTCATTTAATATATCTTCATCCTCAACAGATTTCTGTCTGTCCTTTTCCTTTTTTGAAGATATTCTCTCTTCTTTTTTTTCTATAACAATCTTGCTTTTACTGATATTATCCCTGAAAGAATCTTCTTTCTCACCAGACTTCTTTTCTTTATAGGACATTTTGACAACAAATAGTTCTAGTAGTACCCAGGGATAATAGTGAAATTTTATTTTACCTTCAATCTCTTTTAATTCTTCTATAATATCAAGAAATATTCTGGTATCTACTTTTTCAGACAATTCACATGCTTTTTCAAACTCAGACTCTTCGAAATAGGCAGAAGAATGTGGATTTTTTTTATTTAAAACTTTTAAAAGAGAGAGATTATGTGTATAGATAATAGTATCCTGTACAAACTGACCTAAATCTATACCCTCTTTAACCAGTTTATTTACCAGAGCAAGTCCTGACTCAGCATCTTGATTAATAACAGCCTCCAATAATTCCCTGAATACCTGATGGGGAATTAGTCCCAGTATTTCTCTCACTTCATCTGGTGTTACTTTGTTATCACTATAGGTAATAACCTGATCCAGGATACTTTCGGCATCTCTTAAAGAGCCTGTTGCGCTTTCCGATATTATTTTGAGCGAAGGTATATCAATATTTAATTTTTCCTCGTCTACTATTCTTTTTAACTTAGCCACTGTCTCTTCATTGGAAATTCTGCGAAAATAAAAGGACTGACAGCGAGAGAGAATGGTTTTCGGAACTTTATGAGGTGAAGTAGTCGCAAAGATAAAAACAACCTGGCCTGGCGGTTCCTCTAAAGTTTTTAATAGTGCGTTAAATGCTTCATTTGTCAGCATATGCACTTCATCAATAATATATATTTTGTAATTTCCTTCTGATGGCGCAAATCCCATCTTGCTTCTTAATTCTCTTATTTCATCTATTCCACGGTTTGATGCCCCGTCAATCTCCAGCACATCCATAGACTGTCCCTGATTTATGCGTATACATCGAGAACATTGTCCGCAAGGAGATTCAGTAGGTCCATTTTCACAATTGAGGGCTCTGGCAAAAATTCTTGCTGTTGTTGTCTTGCCAACTCCACGAGGACCGGAAAAAAGATAGGCATGTGCAATGCGATTTAATCTAATAGCATTTTTTAGAGTTTGAGTTATATGGTTTTGTCCAACAATGTCGTCAAAAGATTGAGGTCTCCATTTTCTATAGATGGATTTGTATTGAGTCATTTTGCGGTTTCCGTCACAATTTTGATTAGATTCTGTAAAAATGACCGTGCCCTATCCTCGAACTACCCTCCCAAGCGGAAATGGAACAGTTAACTCCAATCAGGCTTCCCTGCGGCACCCAAAGAGGTTTACTTACCGCTGCTTCCTTCCAGACCTGACGGGGTTTGTAATTCTTCGCTGCACAGGACCCAATCTTCACCATCACTTTTTCCACTCAGACCTTGAAAAGATGAGCCCTAAAATAGGTATTCGATCCTGCTGTAGCGGGTTGCAGGTTCAGGGCACCGCTAACTCCCCACCTAGCACGGTCATCTTTAAAATATGGCGGAGAGGGCGGGATTCGAACCCGCGAGACAGCTTTCGCCGCCCAATCGCTCTCCAGGCGATCCCGTTATGACCACTTCGGTACCTCTCCGAAAAATAATTTTCGTTATTAACTATTAACTTAATTCATCACAAGTAAGACAGTTTATAATTTTAATACATTTAAGAAAAAAAATCTACTTTTTCTATTCTTTTTCCTAAAATATTTCTTCAATCTATACTAATTAATATTCTTTCATTGAATAACTGCACTACCAAGTTTATTCTATCATGTTTTCCCATAAATTCTAGTATTTTTAGAATATAAAAGTAAATTCAAGAATTAAATACTATTCTATATACCACATAATATATTTTTCTACCTGAATCTATCCACGCCCACACGTCTACACAGAGAAAAAATCCTACATTTTGAACACCAGGGTGATATTGGTTTACAGACATTCTGTCCATGCAGCACTAAATAGGTATTTAAAGAAATCCAGTATTTTTTCGGTACTACTTTCATCAAATCCTGTTCTGTCTCTACCGGAACAGTTGTCTTAACTATTCCAATCCTATTCGATATCCTATGAACATGTGTATCCACTGTTATAGTATCAATGTTAAAGGCTGTTGCCAGTACTAAATTCGCTGTTTTTCTTCCAACTCCAGGCAATTTTGTTAAACTATCCATACTATCGGGGACTTCCCCTTTATATTCTTCAATAAGAATTCTGGCAATGTTTTTGATATTTCTCGCCTTTATTCGATAAAAACCAACAGGATAGATTAACTTTTCGATTTCTTCTTCACTAATACCTGATAAAGTATACGGATCAGATGCTCTTTTAAAAAGTTTTTCGGTTGCCTGTGCCGTTACTTCATCCTTTGTTCGTGATGAAAGGACTGTGCCAATCAGGACTCTAAAAGGGTATTCATTTTCAGAATCATTTTGAAGTTGATTAATCAATGGCAGAGGATCGTATTCCAGGATTTCTGAGTTTAAGCTGTCCATTAATTTATCATAATCTATTTCTCTAGCATAGGGTAGAATCATTATTACAGCTCCGATAGCTCCATAAAAATATAGCACATATTAATTACTTTAAAGCTAAAAACAGTCGGGTATTTTAGGAAATGAATTTAGTCTCTCTTGCCGGTCTCGGTACTTTAATTACCATAAAAGATAATTCTTCATCACTTTCATTGTACCAGCAATGGGCAATATCTTTTGGACTGTCAATCAGTGTATTTGCTTCAACTTCCTGCTTTTCTTTCCCTATCTCTACTATTCCCTTTCCTCTTAATACATAAAAAGCTACGTCTACAGGGGTAATATGTTTTTTTAAAGACTGTCCAGGCTGTAAAGTAATGACAGATATAACTGCATGCTCTGTATCATAAAGATTTCTAGCATCCACGTTGTGTGCAGTCTTCATAATAGGTGTATCAGATAATTTTTTTATAAACATTTAATTATAATCCTCCTCAGTATCTATTTCTTAATGTAAATACTATTATATATATTATACACTATACAACACATTATAACGTATTGTTACTAACTTTATTTAACAGATATTCTATTAAATATTTATCCACAATATTTTCTTCATGAGTCCTTTCTTCAAAGTTTTCTCAGCCACAGAAGTTGCCCCGGATCTTTGAATATCTCTCCATAATTTGAAACACTAACATACCCTGTACCGTAAACATGAGGAACGGGCCTTTCCTGGTCATGGCAAGGATAATCTCACCCCTCGGGAGGTAGAAAGCAGAAAATTAAAAAAAGAGAATTTGCCAATGTCCAGAGAGAGAATGTAGTATCTTTAAAATAGACTGGGGCTTCTTCACTAAAACAGTATATTGTTACTGTTTTATCCATAAGCACACGAAAGAATTTTGTGTTAAGAAGATATATCAGATACTCAAAGTTTCCCGATCAGGCTATTATTGTTGGTTTAAATCAAGCCTGAGAAAGAGGGAAGATTTGCAGTTGAAAGAGAATATAGTGAGAATATACTACAAAAGCAAGACTTAAAACTTTACTAAAGTCTCCTCTTTATTAACTAAAAGGCTATCTTTCAGATAGCCTTTTAGTTAATAATTATTACTTTTACTCTTCCCAAATCCAATCTTTAATATTCCATGCAAATACTGGGCTTACTTCTATATTTTTAACATTCTTATTAGCGGCAAGTATTGCCGCATAGTTACAGAGTGGAATCATAAACAGATCATCATGGAATATTTGTTGAATTTCTCCATATATTTTAGTTCTTTTTTCTACATCAGTTTCGCTTCTTGCTTCATCAAGAAGACTATCAAGCTTTTTATTACTTACAGCAACATAATTTCTTTTTGCTCCGGAGTAATATAGAGGATATAGTGCCTGGTCAGCATCTGGTACATAAATACAAAGGTTCATAACTCCCATTGAAAAATCATGAGCTGCAACATCAGACCAAAAAGTATCTACAATAATTATTTTTACGTCGATACCTATTTTAGCTAATTGTGCTTGTATGATATCGCTAGGCTTTTTATAAGTATTTGCTGTTATTGTTTTCATTTCAATAGTGAACCCATTGGGATAACCAGCTTCAGCTAATAATTGTTTAGCCTTTTCTAAATCTTGTTCGTAGTCAGCCACAACATCTGAATATCCAGTTGCTTTGGTGGGAATAGGAGAATGCAATACACCACCTACACCGTCAGTGGTACCTATGGCAATTTCCTCTTTATCCAAAGCATAAGCTATTGCTTGTCTAACTTTATCATTCGCCAGATATTTGTCAGCTTTATTTAGCATAAGCCAAATTAAGATAGGTGTATCATCATTTTGATACCATACTAAGTCTCTATTCGACTCTACTGCTAGTTTATCACTCGAAGGAATATGAGATAACGCATCTATTTCTCCTGCTTCTAAAGCCATCAATGCTGCGTTTGTATCTGTCATAATCTTTACTGTTACATTTTTAAACGCTGGCTCCCCTTCAAAATATTTTTCATTGGAAGCCATAGTATAGCTTTCACCACTTACTTTCTTTACAAATTTAAAAGGCCCTGTTCCTACAGGGTCAATTCCTCCATATATTGCTCTACTTTGAGCATTACCTGAAGAATCCCAATCTGAACCCATTTTTTCCAATACATAATTTTTATTCAGAATTCCTACTAAAGGCATACAAAGGCTTTCTAAAGCAGCTGCATATACTTTATCATAATGCATTACCACTGTATTCTCATCCAATACCTCTGCATTATTAAAAAAAACTAAATAGTCCTTAGTATATGTTTCATTTTTATGCCATTCATTCATTGTCCATGCAACATCTTCAGCGGTCATTTTATCGCCATTATGAAAGTATACATCATCTCTTAAATGGAAAGTAAAGTGTAATCCATCATTAGATATTTCCCAACTTTTAGCAAGTTCTGGTTCTATTTCACCTGTGTTATGGTTTTTCCTAATTAATCTGTTATAAAACTGGTTGTTCATTATAACTGTTCCCTGATCATTTTCACCACCAGGCCAAATACTAGAGATACCTCTACCAATACCTAATATTAAATCCGTTTTTGCCGCTGGTGCGCCATAGCTCGCAAGAGTGAAAGTCATGGCTACAATCAATGCCAAAATTATTATACTCCATTTTCTTTTCACAACCATTTTCCTCCCTAACAAAAATATTTAAATATTCTTTATTCTTTTATCTGAGTTTTTCAAGTTTTACAATATACTCTTCAGTAAAATTAAATTCTTTTGCTCCTCTTATCATATGGTCCATGTACTCTTTGCTTGGTTTAGATCTGTCTATAGGATTCTTGATTGAATGAGCGACAGCTTCATACGTTTTTCCATCTTCTCCATTTACAGTGAAATTTTTTCTAATATATCTGCCCTCGTCTACTCTTGTTAGCTTATCTACATGTTCAACTTCTTTTTCTGTTACTTCATACAAAGTCCCATATAAAATTTCACCAGGACTCTCTAAGGCAATGCACCCCCCGTGCTTTGTTTCGTCTGATACATCTTCTTTAAAAGACACAAAGGAAACTTTGTGATCTTTTAATGTAGCAATAGTAATAAACCTTGCATCTGGCAAATATTTATAAACTAAATCTGAGTCAAGCCATTCACAATAAAAATATAGATACATTTTATACCTCTATTTATACATCTATTATATTGTTGATTTATCTTGTATCTGCAGATCTTCCTGGAATCGCAGATGGATTCGGCCTATCCGCTCGCGGACATTCAGCTGCTTTTTCATAGATATCTAACACTCTTTGTATATATTCTTCAGGAAATTCAAAGTGCTTAAGTCCCACAGGTATATGTTCCCAATAAAAATTAGGTGGTCTCATGGGTATGCCTGGTTTTTCTAACACATATGTCCAACAGTCATACATTTTCCCATCATCACCATAAGCTGTAAAAGATACTCTAATGAAGTCATCAAAATCTACTTCATATCTTTCAGGACCATGTTCAAATATAACTCCCAATGTCGTTTGTCCAAATGCACTTGGTGTATTATCCAAATGGCACCAACCTCTATCTACTCTTTCATCTGCTGCATGAAAGGCAATAGAATGATTTTTTACATAACCTTTTGTTACAACTTTAGCTTCAGGCCAATATCTGTCCATCTCTTTTGGGTCTAACCAAGTACAATAAGCGAAATAATACATTATTTGTACCTCCTTAAAATATAATATTTTTCATTATTTAATATAATATCAAATGTCACCCTAAATTGTACAATGCAGTTATTTCAGTTTTAAAATAAAAACAGATCTAATAAGCTTTATAATTAAAGGTATATTTTAACCTATATCACATCTTATATATAAATCTTTGCTATTACTAATTATAACTTTTTAATATTTCTAATTTAATAAATTATGAATTATTAAAAGAAAGTATAAAATGGTAAAATCTTATAAGATAATAAAAATTTAAATTCGAATATTGTA
>JAXGTM010000092.1:0-8315 GCA_040774925.1 Atribacterota bacterium
AGTAGAGCTATTTTCTTAAAACAAAACTGTTGTGTAAAACGAAGAGTGAATTAAAAATTAGCTTTCAATAAATCGAGCACAAAACAAAACTATAATAATATACATGTCATGTATTAATAAAAAATACCTCTTTTTAATTGGTTTATGTTACAATATATTTTGAAATAAAACGGTTGAATGGGATAACCTTATTTCACAAAATTGCACATACTTTATAGTATCAGGTAAAATCATATATTAATTTGCTGGTATTAAATAAAAAATGAGATTAATATTATAGGCATGAAGAAAACAAAGTTATTTCTATTACTTATCATTGTTTTAGTTGTTGGGGTCATTCTATCTTATCTTTTTTATAATAATTCATCAAAAGATAAGATATCTTCAGAGGAAGCCATCGACCGGGTAGTAGATAATATTATAATCCATGAACCGCCGGTACGTATTGAACAGGGGGAAGTTCTGGGCATAAAGAATGAAAAAAAAGAATGGCTTATTCTTGCTGATAGTATTTCTATTGCTGAGGACCGCGAAAACACTATATTTGAAAATATTAAAGAGATGATAATATTTAAAGATGAAGAACCACATTTAACCATTACAGCTAACAAATGTGTTGCTAATATGCAGAGTAAAGATATGGAATTAAATGGTAATGTTGTTATAACAAAAAATGATGGGGATTATTTAAAAGGAAATAGAATATTCTGGTATTCAGAAGATCAGCGATTGGCCAGCTATGAAGTGGTAGAATTACAGGTAGATGACAATTATATCATAGCAGGTAGCCTTTCTACCAATATGGAGATGACCCAATTAGACTTATATAACAAGGTTCGAGTAATAATGAAGTTATAAAGAATTTTATCATATCTCTAAAAATATGAGATGAAGGAAGGTTTAAATATATTATGAAAAAAATATATTCACTGATACTAACGATTATTATGCTCAGTAGCTCGGTAATCTCTTTAACTGCCCAGGACCAGATTGTAGGGGAAGAACCATCCCTGATAAAAAATGTTGAAGACAATGAATCAGTAGTGGAATTAACTGCAGATCAGGTTAATTATGATAAAGAGAATGATTTAATGATTTTTATCGGCAATGTAAAAATAATTCCGGAAGATACTACACTTACTGCCGGTTTAGCCTCATTTAATGTTAATACTAAAAATGGTAATATTTCTAATAATGTAAAATTGATAAAGGAAGATATCACAATCACGGGAGATAAATTAGAAGCATTTCTGAATGATAAAAGATATATCTTCGAAGAACAGGTTGAATTGGTACAGAAAAGAGAGGATAGTAAGGGGGAAGCAGATAATATAGTCTGGTTATGCCAAAGATTAGAAATATTTACTGATACTAAAAATATGAATGCATCCGGAGAGGTTATTATCAATAAAAAAGACTACACTATCACTGCTCAGGAAGCAATTTATAATGATGAAGAAGATAAAATTACTCTAATTAATGGAGTTAAAATTGAAGAAATAGAGAATAACCGAAAAATATCAGGGGATAGGGCTGTTTATTACATTAATGATGATAGATTAGAAGTAACTGGGAATGTTAAAAGCAGCATGATTTTAGATTAACGAAGGATACTATCTTCTTGAGTTTAGATATAAGATAGTTTAGAAGTAGTTAAAGGATATGGGGAGTTAATTATCATGTATATTAATCTTTATGATAACAAGAAAAAAAGGAGTAACATTACATATAAACTTTTTTTCAGTCTTTTTCTAATAACTGTTTTTTTCATCATTTTAAATGGTTGTGCTCGCTGGCCTGGCGGAGGGGGCAGTAAAGACAAAAAATTATTAGTTGTAAGAGTTGACATTAATGATTCCGGTTTGATAAATACCGATTCGGGAAGATATTATATAGCTTTTGATGCCAGAAAAGATGCTAATAATCCTCCAGAAAAAGACATTGCTGAATGGGAAGATGATTATCTTTACGTAAAACTTGACAATATGGGGTTTTGTTTCGGAAAATGGGGAAAAACCTGCCAATATACAAGTATAGGTATGACAGGAGATAAGTATTTCCAGATAACTCTAAATCTTGAATCTTTTGATAATCCCGAAAAAATTTTTATGAATGTCATCTCTACTGATAATAATAACAATACTTACGATTCTGTGGGCAATCCAGTTGATTTAACCATTTATACACACCTTCCAAATTATAATACAGTAATTCAGGATTTTCCAGGTGATTCAGCCGGAGGCCCAGATTTTGATATCATAAAAGTATCAATTTCCCTCATCACCACATAATTCCTGTCATGGGGACGGTTCTGCTGACACACTTTTAACACGAAAAATAAGATAAAAATTAAAATTAAAAACTTTTAAATACTTTTAAATACTATATTTTTTGAATAGTGAAATTGATTAACAATTCTTATAAAAAAACATACTACTAAGTTTAAAAATTATAAATAAAATAGGTAGCTTGTATTATGCCAAGGACCCCGCGAAAACATAGCGAAACTGGTATATACCATATAATGATAAGAGGCAATGCAAAAGAGAATATATTTAACGATAATCAAGATAAAGGTAAATTGCTTAAAATAGTATTAGAAAAGAAAAAAGATAACAAATTCTTAATATACGCTTATTGCATTATGAACAACCATGCTCATTTTGCATTAAAGGAATTGACAGAAACAGTTTCAGATTCTATGAGAAAGATTACCACTAGTTATGCTGCCTACTATAATAAAAAATATAATAGAACAGGACATGTTTTTCAAGATAGATTTAGAAGTGTAGCTGTTGAAAATGATTCCTACCTGCTTTCTGTAATAAGATATATCCATAACAATCCTGAAAAAGCAGCAATTGCAGAAAAAGATGAATATTTATGGAGCAGTTTCCAACAATATCTATCTGATAGTAATAGTAATAAGTTACCCGAAATAAGAGATATCCTCAAATATTTTTCAACAGATATTAAATCTTCAATTAAATTATTTCAAAGCTTCAGTAACCAACAGGAAAATAAAAAAATTATGGGTTTTATTGTAGAAGATAAAAAAATAGACCAGGATGCTTCCTATAAATTTCTGGAAAAATTCTTAAAAAATTATAAATTGAAAAAAAGTGATTTAACTAAAAAAGAAAATAAAATGTTAACAGCCCTTTTAATTATAGGACTCTCAACCAAATTTAATTTATCGACGAGAAATATTGCTGAATTGACTGAACTTAATAGGGAAAAGGTTAGGTTATTACTAAAAAACCTGTCAGCGGAACCGTCCCCATGACACATGAAAACCCTGTCATGTGAACCAACTCATGACAGGGTTTTCATGGTTAGCCGCCGATAGAAAATGATTCAGTTGGGAAAGCTTTTATGCTGAAATCAACCCATACTGATTTAGTTGATTGACGATAATTAATACTAATTTCTCTGCAATGAAGATCTCTAACCACGCTAATGACACTATTTTTAATATCGAAATCGTCAAAATAAATTGAACCACTATAACTTAGCTTCCAATCATCACTCATTTTAAGAGCCATTTTTGCATCGATCCTTTTATTCCATTCCTTTTTGTTTAAATCATAGTAGGTGCTAAGATTAATATCATAATCCTTTTTTGGTATCCATTGTAATCTTGCACCTAAACTACCAAAAGATTCTGTAACAAAATTGTAATTAGTAGAAAGATTAAGTTGAATACTGTCGATAGGTTTTAATACTATACTGGCACTGGCAGTTTCCGTAAGCGGACTTAATGCATCGAAAATAAAAGGGGTAGGTCCTTCAGACATATAATAACTATAAGAAAAATTTCCATAAAATTCAGGTTGATACCCGACCCTTAAATCTAATCTGCCGCCTAGCATATATCTGGCCTCACCAGTCAAATAGACATCCTGTCTGTATATTCCTGAGGCATTTAATCCAATGTTATTGTTTATTTTAATTGGCTTGTTAAGATTTATTATATATTCTCCGCGAATATTTTCTTGTTCAGTGGCACTTTCATAAAACCTGCCAATAGAAGCATTTATACTATAGCTGATACCGGTATTAAACAGCTCGGCACTATCCTTATTAAATATTAATTCTGGTAATCTGTCTAAAGTGCTTACTGAACCAATTCTATTCCCCGGGGAAGCATTGGCAAAATGTAAATCAATAAGCTTTTCAGTCGTTAAATTAAGAGTGTAACCCGGTCCGCCATATTTTAATTGCCATATTGGTCGTATCCATTGTTCAGTAAATTTGTCAATAGATTCTTGAGATGATTTAGAAGAATATAATAAAACTAAATTTGAACTCAAATCATCTGAAATAGTGCTATCATAAACTGCTTTAATGTCTCCACTACTGGTAGCTTTGCTGTTTCGAATATTAAAATTGTATTTTCCAGTTACAGTTAACAATGATTCTTCCCATTTTTTATAAATATAAAAATCTGGTTTGATAATATGAGATGAGTCTTTGAATGAATCTGCTCTTATTACTCCAGCATAATTTACATTTGCTTTTAGTTTTAAATCATTTTTGAAGTTTTGCCAGTAATTTATATTAGCGTCAAGGTCATATATATTGGCTGCCTTTCTTTTCAGTGCATAAAGATAAAGGATTACCTCACCATCATCAGCTCTATCTTCGCCCAATTCAAAGGTATGTTCAATGCCAGCACCTAATCCTTTTTTTTGCATTAGATCGACATAAACACTTCCATAAGAGTCTGCATCTTTTACATAATTAATCTTATTTTTCAGAAACCATCCTTCACTGCTGCTCTGCCCTATATCAGGAATATAAGGAAGTTGGTTCTTCCCTCTTAAAAAGATTAAAAAGGAAGGCAGAGTTATTATTTTTTTATCCCCTTCATACCAGGAAACTTTTTTGGCAACAATCTTATCATCAAGGTAGATAGTTATCTTTTCTGCTTCAATATGCCAATGAGGGTTTTCTAAATCACAGGTTGTAAAAAAGCCGCTTGAAATCTCAACAGTATCAGGGAAATTTTCCATTCTTCCACCCGTATAATAGACAAATCCCTTTATATTTTCACCAGTGGTTTCACCAGAAAATTCTTCCATAACTACTTTATCTGTTTTCCAGTTATAATTTAATAATTGGCATGAATAACTCTCATCTTTTACAGTAAAGGTGACATTTTCCCTAGCAGTCAATTCATTTCGATCTAAAAAGATTTGTAGTTGATTGGCTTTTAAGCTGATATCTTCATAAGTAAGCCAAACATTTTCTTGTGCAACAATTACATCTTCTCCTTCAATGGTCTGATAACTCACCATAGCAGCGTCTATATTCAGCTTTCCTTCTATATATTCATCTTCTTCATCTTTTTTTTCTTCTTCTCCTTCGGCTGCTTCTTTAAATGAAAAAAGTCCTCCTGTAATAGATTCGGCAATTGCCTGGTTTTTGGAATTATAGCCTATAACCTTGTATTGCCATTGATATAAATGTTTTTTCTGAAAAGGTTTGGCTATCTCCTCCAAGTCATAAATAAACTTATTTGTATTAATATCTTCAATTGCAATTCTCCATATCTCTTTTTCTTCAGTTGAATCGTAGATTACAAATTCACTTTCGGCAGAGAAGATAATATTTTTATAAGGAAAAGTGTTTATGGAGATGGATTCCCATCTAAATTCCGGCTCTTCTTCTGAAATTATTTCATTATTGACAGGATAAATAGCCGTACATGAAGGCAGCCAGAAATCAATTACAACCTGTTCGGTTCTTCCCACCAGTTCACCCTGCTTGTAACCTTCAACATAGTATGCATAGGTATTTCTATCTAGAACATCTTTATCAAGCCAGACCATCTGGAAACCTTCGTCCTGATAATCTGCTTTTACCGCTTCAAAAAGAGTCCCATTGATACTTTTAAATATTTTATATTCATCAGCCATTTCCCATTGGAATGGAATCCATGATAATTTAATATTGTTTTCACTGAAATACTGCCAGAATCTGGTAATAGCCTGGGCTTTAATCTGTTCCTCAAATAAAAAATCTGTTTGAGCAGTTACATTAATATTAAATACTGAAAAAATAGAAAATAATAATAAAGATACCAAAATGAACAATAAAAAATTATATATTAATTTCAATTTAGAACGGCTAATAAACGAGGGGATAAAAAAGGGTTGTATTGATTTAACAGCCTCAACTCCACTAAGAATAGGAATATATGAAAAAAAACAAGAAAAAGAATAAAACATACTTTTAATTATATTATCTTTTTTTATATCAATTGTACTCATGTACATATCTTCTCCCAAATATATCTATATGATGCTTTATTATATTATTTATAACTTATATTTTACAATTATTTATTTAATTTTGCTTTCTTGTTTTACGCTGATAACCATCAATATTATTAAATACATTTTTAAATTACATTGGAAAGTTTATTGGGGAATTAAATCCATTTGAATGACCAATTATTTATTAATTAAAATAAAAGATCATTTTTACAACTTTTTTTTGTCATTGTATTGTATAAAAACCATCACTTTACTATAAATATTAATAGCTATTACATGAAAATTCTTTTTAAAATGTAAAATGATTCTATAAAAATCATACTATGATTCTCATACCAACTTTTTTTAGAATATATTATTTAAACTGAACATTAAAAACCTTATAAAAATGAGAGTTTTACTATTCTGCTGTGTAGCTCGTATTAGTTTATTAATGAATCATTATGAACTTAAATATGGCAGTATAGTAGTAGTATAATCTGTATGGAATCCAGGTAGTGTAATCAGAAATCATGTCAGAGGAGTTGTCTCCATGACAGTTTAGGTTTTTTCTGCTCTTATAACCAGAAAAATACCTAAACCTAAAAATAAAAGATTTGGGATCCATGATGAAATGAAAGGATCTATCATTCCGCCTCTGCCCAGTGAACGGCACAAGGAATATACCACATAATAAAGAAAAACAAGACCGATACTTATGATGATACCGGTAGCTTTAGTACTTCGTTTCATTTGTATCCCCAGAGGTACTCCTATTAACGCAAAAATTAAACCTGATAGTGGATAAGAAAATTTTACATGATAATCTACTTCAAAATTCTTCGTATCTACTCCTGCATCTTTTAGTATCTGTATCTGCATTTTTAATTCTTTACTGCTCATCTCCTGTGGAGTCCTTTGATTTTTAAAGAAATCCTGTAATTCATCTTTTACCTGAATTTCTAAATCATGAAAACTCATTTCATAGGTAATTTTGCCATCTTCATTATAATTATAGATAGTGCCGTTCTTTAATTGCCAGGTATCAACTACCCAGCGGCCTTCACTGGCAGTAATGACCCTTGGAAATCGTTCACGGGTCATCTCATAAATCATAATTTCCCTCATAATCATGCTCTTTTCATCTAAACGGTTGATATAAAAGTATCTGTTTTCCGCATCACGAAAAAAGACATTTCGCTGTATATTAGGAGGTCCTTGTTTTAAAACAATTTCTCTAATAATATTTTGTGAAGAATGGTTTGCTTCAGGAACTATATAATCATTTGTAGCAAAAGATAATATACTGATAAAGATACCCGCAATCAAAAATGGTTTCATTATTCTTCTAAAACTGATACCGCCTGTGCGCATAGCAGCGATCTCATTATTGGTAGACATCTGGGCAATTGCCAGTTCGCTGGAACCAAGAAGTGCAATAGGAAAAGTTAATACCAGAAATGCTGGAAGCCTGTAGAGCAGCAGCTCAACTACGTTCATGATAGGCACCTTTTTGTTAATAAGCATCTCCATCAATTCAAACATGGTTTCCATAATAAGCAAAATTGTCAATAGGGCTACCATTCCCAGAAAATAACTCATTACCTGCGAGATAATGTAACGGTCTATAATCTTTACACCTGGTATTTTCACTTGCTACCTCTATTTCTACCTTCATCTATTAAAGGGAATTTACAATTAAATTCAATTACAATTTTCTAGAAAAAAACTTTTATCAAATTTATAATAGTATAACACAAATAATTTTTTATAAAAAACGATATTTAATTAATACATTCATTTCGTCAATCTTTAAATAGTATTATATTATTTTTCCAACGAAATGGAGTCAATCCCATTCTTTCTGTAAAATCATATTGCCACCAATTCCTCCTGAGTCTTGACTACTTCTTTTATTTGTTTTATTTCTTCTAATAAGGGATCGTCTACATGTTGGAATTGATCCTCTTTTTCCATCTTCATATAGCGTCTGCCGGTCTGCCATTCCTCATCTATCTCCATAAGTCGCAGACAAGCATAACGCAGGCATGATTC
>JAXGTM010000093.1:0-8298 GCA_040774925.1 Atribacterota bacterium
TTGATTGATAAGGTCAATGATAATTATTAGCATTATAAGAGGTTTGAATTGGCTAAATATATTTTAAAACGATTAGTAATATCCATTTTCACGATATTTATATTGATTACAATAGTATTTTTTCTGGTGAGAATGCTTCCCGGAGATCCCTTTATAAGTGATAAGGTGACACCGGAAATTGCAAAAAATATGTTGAAATATTATGGCCTGGACAAGCCAATGCATGAACAATTTTATGTTTTTTTAAAAAATCTAATCAGAGGAGATCTGGGATATTCTCTTAGATATTCAGGGAGAACCGTAAACCAGATAATTATAGACTCTTTCCCCTATTCAGCTGATCTGGGAATTCGGGCTCTGATATTTGCAACTATTGCCGGTCTATTGCTTGGTATTATAGCTGCATTAAATATGAATAAAGCCTGGGATCAGAGCAGCATGTTTATTGCAATCATCGGTATATCTGTTCCTAGTTTTATAATTGGTGCAGTGTTGCAATACTTTTTTGGAGTTAAACTGGGATGGCTACCGGTAGCCCAATGGAAAGGTTTTACTTATACTTTAATGCCATCATTTGCACTAGGTTTGAGCACTCTTGCCCTTATAGCCAGATTAATGAGAGCAAGCATGTTAGAAGTGGTTAATCAAGACTATATTAAGGCGGCTAAAGCAAAGGGATTAAGCCCTGCTCAGATTACCTGGAAGTACCAGATAAGAAACGCAATTTTACCCATAGTTACCGTTTTAGGACCAACAGTAACATACCTCACAACGGGAACTTTTGTGGTAGAACAGATATTTGCTATCCCTGGATTAGGCAGACATTATGTAATTGCAATTCAGAATCTTGACTACTCACTCACCTTAGGGTTAACAATCTTTTTTGGTTCATTCCTGGTTTTAATGAATTTTATTGTAGATATCGCCTACGGGCTGGTAGACCCTAGGATAAGACTATAATTTTTATATTTTCTTAAGGAAAGGTAGATAATAATTGGGGTAGATAGTAGTAAATTTAAACATGTAGGAATGGATCCTCAAACAAACAAGAATATTGTCAGGCCAAGCATGTCTTACTGGCAGGATGCCTGGAGAAGATTACGAAGCAATAAAGGGGCTATTTTTTCTTTAATCTTAATAGCCATTTTTACTTTTTTTGCTTTTGTTGGTCCTATGATGACAAAGTATGATTACAGGACAAACAATTACGCCAGTATAAATCAGTCCCCATCTAAAGACCATTGGTTCGGTACTGATGAGTTGGGAAGAGATTTATGGGCAAGGGTATGGGTTGGAGCAAAAGTATCATTATTTATTGGTTTAATAGCTGCTTTAATACAGGCAACATTAGGAATAGTTATTGGAGGAATAGCTGGACTGTTTGGTGGTCGATTAGATATGTTTATCATGAGGGTTGTTGATATTTTGATTGCTATTCCATATATGATTGTAGTTATTATGATTATGGTAATAATGGGTAGTGGCATAGTTCCCATTATTGTAGCTCTAACAATTACAGGCTGGGTTGATATGGCAAGATTGGTCAGGGGGCAAATATTGCAATTAAAAAATCAGGAATTCATTTTAGCAGCAAGAGTTCTAGGCGCTGATAAGACAAGATTATTATTCAAACATCTAATTCCAAATACTTCTGGCGTTATTATTGTAAATCTTACGATGTCCATTCCACGAGCAATTTTCTCTGAGGCATTTTTAAGTTTTATTGGTATAGGAATTAACCCTCCTATGACCAGCTGGGGACAGTTGTCTAATATTGGCGCTAGAGTCATGAGAATAGCACCATATCAGCTGTTAATACCCGGTCTTTTTATCAGTTTGACCATGCTTGCATTAAATATCCTGGGTGATGGACTGAGAGATTGTCTTGATCCAAGATTGAGAAGATGATAAGGAGTTTTACGTTTTGGAAGAAAGAAAAATACTAGAGGTTTCAGATTTACACATTTCATTTGATACATATATTGGTGAAGTACAGGCGGTACGCGGTGTATCATTTGTTTTGAACAGAGCTGAAACGGTAGGTATTGTTGGAGAATCTGGTTGTGGTAAAACGGTAACTGTACAATCAGTAATGAAATTGATACCTACTCCTCCGGGAAGAATAAAAAGCGGGAAAATTATATTTAAAGGTAAAGATATTACCGATTATTCTGATGCCAAAATGCAGCTAATCAGGGGCTCAGAAATTGGTATGATTTTTCAGGATCCCATGACTTCACTAAACCCAACGATGAAAGTTGGACATCAGATAACAGATGCTTTAGTAAGACACGAAAAAATTAGTTCCAGTTTAGCCTATAAAAAAGCAATTGAAATGCTGGAACTTGTTGGTTTACCCAATCCCGAAAGAAGGTTTCACCAGTACCCCCATGAATTTAGTGGAGGCATGAGGCAGAGAGTGATTATAGCGATTGCTTTAATCTGTAAACCTGATTTGATAATAGCTGATGAACCGACTACAGCATTGGATGTAACTATACAGGCACAGATACTCGAATTAATGAAAAGTCTGAAAGAAAAAATGAAAACATCCATTATACTGATTACTCATGATTTGGGTGTTATAGCAGGGATGGCTGATAGGGTTTTAGTAATGTATGCCGGAAAAATAGTTGAAAGTGGTACGGTTGATGAAATATTTTTGAAATCGAACCATCCGTACACCTGGGGCCTGATCAGCTCAGTTCCAAGGCTGGATGCTATTAATGAAGAAAAAAGATTACCAGCTATTCCAGGATATCCACCTGATCTTTATTCACCTCCAGCAGGATGTCCTTTTGCCCCAAGATGTCAATATTCTATGGAAGTATGCTATGAGCAATATCCCGAAACTTTTGTTATAGAAGATAGTCATCAGGTTTCCTGCTGGTTAATGCATCCTCTGGCACCAAAAATTGAAAAGTGTGGTAAAGGAGGAGGTTTTGGAGAATAATCAAATATTAAAAATTATTGGTTTAAAAAAATATTTCGATTATGGAAATAACATGACCTTAAGAGCTGTTGACAATATCAGTTTTGGTATAGAGAGAGGAGAAACACTAGGTCTTGTTGGAGAATCTGGTTGTGGCAAAACAACAACGGGAAGACTGATTGTCAGACTTTATAATCCCACTGAAGGAAAAATTATTTATGAAGGAAAAGACATTAGAGATCTGGATAAAGGTGAAATAAAAAAATATACCAAAAAAGTTCAAATGATTTTTCAGGACCCTTATGCATCACTTGACCCAAGAATGACTGTTGGCGAGATTATTGGCGAAGGTATCAATATACATAATATGTACAACAAAAAGGAGAAGAAAGAGAGAATAAATCAGCTTCTAGATAAAGTGGGATTGAGCAGGGAACACGGTAATCGCTTTCCGCATGAATTTAGCGGTGGGCAGAGACAGAGGATAGGAATAGCGAGAGCTTTAGCGGTTGAACCAAATTTTATAGTTTGTGATGAACCGATTTCTGCTCTGGATGTCTCTATTCAGGCACAAATAGTAAATCTGCTTATTAACTTACAGGAGGAGTTTAATCTGACTTATTTATTTATCGCCCATAATCTGAGTATGGTGAAACATATATCTAATAGAGTAGCAGTTATGTACTTAGGGTCAATTGTAGAAATTACCAGCAGTGAAGAGCTCTATCGCAATCCCCTTCATCCTTATACACAGGCACTCCTTTCTGCAATACCTATTCCTGATCCGTTAATTGAAAGAGAAAGAAAGAGGGTAATCCTATCTGGTGATGTTCCCAGCCCGATAAATGTGCTGCCTGGATGCAAATTCAGGGAGAGATGTACTAAAGCAAGCAAAAGCTGTGAAGATATTTGTCCTGAATTGAAAGAGGTATCACCTGGACATTTTTTAGCATGTAATTGTATCGATTGATTTATTGGTATGCCTTTCAATAATTAAAGTTAAACGGAGAAAGATATTGGCTAAAAGAAAATTAAGAATAGATGATTTATATAAGATTATTGAAGTAAGTAATCCTCAGATATCACCCGATGGTAAAATTGTAGCTTACTGTTATAAATATATTAATAAGAGAAATGAATACATAACCAGAACTTATCTTGCTGAAGCGGATACTGGTAAAATCATTTACAAATTGAATAAAGGAAAAAAATGTTTTTCCCATAAATGGTCTGCTGATGGAAAGTATTTAAATTTTATTAGTGATGCCAGTGGAACTGAACAGATATGGTCATTTAATAAAGACTCTCATGAAATCAAACAGATTACTACTATGAAAAATGGTGTACTCGAGTACGAGTTATCCCCAAATATGGAAAATATTATTTTTCTTTCCAGAGTCGGTAGGGAGGATACTACAAATGAACTTGTTAATGAATCTGAACTGAAAGAATTAGAGAAAGCCCGTACCAGGGTTAGAGTGATTAGGGATAAATTCTATAAATTGGATGGGATTGGTTTTTTTGGTAATAGCAATATACAAATATGGCTCCTCAATCTTAAAGATAACAGGTATACACAGATTACAGATGAAGAATGCGACCACCAATACTTATCATGGTCTCATTCTGGCGAGGAATTTCTTTATACAAAGACCATTCCTCAAAATAGAGCAGACTATCATCCTTTGAAATCCGAAATGATTATCTATGATATAAAAAACCAGGAGCCCCAATGTTTAATAAAGGGTGATATATCTATAGTCTGTCCGGCATTTTCTCCAGAAGATGATATGATTGCCTATTTTTCCCATAACATAGAATACGGAGAAGCCTCTTTTTATAAATTATCTGTATTTAATCGTAAAAATAAAGAAAATATCTGCCTTACACCGGATATTGATATGGCACTGGGAAACTGGGGTTTATCTGATATAGGAGATTTTCAAATCATGTCTACACCGGTTTGGGACTGTAATGAATCTCCTAAACTCTATTTCACCGGAAGCGATAAAGGAAATGTTGAAATGTATTCAGTTGATTTGGAGAAGGAATTTAAGAAAGAAATTGCCGGTGATTTACAGATCGGTCAATACAGTTTTGATAGTAAAAATAAAACTTTTTATTATAAATACTCGACTCCTATAGACCCTGGTGAAATTAGATCTTTCAATTTATTAACAAAAAATGAAAAAAATATTTCTGAAGTAAATATGAAATTGCTGAAAGAAGTATCTATTTCAAAACCCGAAACTTTCCAGGTTAAAACTAGAGATGGTCATACTATTCATGGATGGGCTATAAAACCAAAAGAATGTAATTCAGAAAAAAAATGTCCGGCTATTTTAGAGATACATGGTGGTCCGCATTTGATGTATGCTAATACTTTCTTTTTTGAATTTCAAGTTCTGGCAGCTGCCGGATATACTGTTTTTTATTCCAATCCATCGGGCAGTATGGGCTATGGACAAAGTTTTGCTGACGCTAATCGAGGAGATTACGGGGGAGTCGATTTTGATGATCTTATGGAAATTGCTAATTATATTGAAAGCACTGAATATGTTGACAGAGATAATATAGGGATAACCGGTGGTAGCTATGGAGGTTATATGACTAATTGGATTGTTACACAAACCACACGTTTTAAAGCAGCGGTTACTCAAAGGAGTATTTCCAATCTGTTTACACATGCCGGGGTAAGTGATGATGGAATGTTCACCGCTTTTTTAGAGCAAAAGGTGGCTTTGGATAATTTACCATCTCTTTATGACCGCTCACCAATAACCTATATTGACAGAGTACAAACACCATTGTTGATTATTCATAGTGAGAATGATTTGCGGTGTCCTTTGGAACAGGCTGAGCAAATGTATATAAATCTAAAATTTCGTAATCGTACTACAGAATTGATAATTTATCCAAATTCTTCTCATGGTCTATCGCGTTCTGGGTATCCGCCTTACCGTATAGATAGGCTGGAAAGAATTCTAGGGTGGTTTAATCGTTTTATGGGAAGTACAAAATAATAAAGAAAAGTTGAATACAAAGATACAAAGAAGAGAAAATAACAGTAAGATGCTACAAAGAAAAAAATTAAAACAGGCAATATCTATTTTAAATGAACTTAATGTCGATATGTGGATTATTTCTGGAAGAGAAACCGGGATGAATAAAGACCCTGTATTGACTTTTATTTCAACTATCGATTTTAGTTCTTTGATGGCAATTATTATCACCAAAAAAGGCGATACTATTGCTTTAGTTGGCCATAATGATGAAGAAGGTGTCAAGCAGACGAGTTTATACAATAAAGTAATTGGCTACGATACCTCTTTTGATGGAGAGTTATTCACTATAATCGATCAGTTGAGACCTTCAAGGATAGCTCTTAACTATTCTGATTTCGATGTATCGGCTGATGGACTTACACATGGATTATTCTTGAGGATCAGCAAAATTATCAGCATGCTTAAAAATAAGACAGAGATTATATCATCTGAAGATATAATCTTTAGAATAAGGGGCTGCAAATTAAAAGATGAAATCGAGCGTATAGAAGGAGCTGTGGAAACTGCTCAAAAAATTTATCAGGATGCCAGACAATTTATAAGGTCTGGAGTTACTGAAAAAGAAATATTTCTCTTTTTTCAGGAAGCGATGTCACGATATAAGGTAGAGCCGGCATGGGAACCTTCTCAATGTCCGGGAGTAATGGTAGGCCCGCATTCCGTGGTAGGACATAATGCTCCTACCGATATAAGAGCAAAAAAAGGTGATGTAATTACTATCGATTTTGGTGTTCGTCAATCAGGATACTGCTCAGATTTACAACGAGTTTACTATATTTTGAGAGATGATGAGGATACTGCACCGATTGAGGTAACTAAAGCTTTTAATGTTATACAGGGAGGTATCAGGGCTGCTGCTAGATTGTTGAGGCCTGGAGCTAAAGTATATGAGGTAGATAAGGCTGCCAGAGACTATATTGTGAACGAGGGATTTCCCAGCTGGAACTATGCTCTCGGACATGAAATTGGCAGGTATGCACATGATGGAGGGCTATTGCTTGCGCCGAAATGGGAACGCTATGAAGAGAGAATGTTTAAAAAAAGCATTGAAGAGGGTATGGTCTTTACTCTAGAACCAGGAATAAAAACATCACATGGATTTGTTGGCCAGGAAGAGGTTGCTTATGTTAGTAAAGATGGTGGAATAATGATCAGTGAACAGCAGAGTGAAATATTTCTGTGTAAGTAAAAGGAGTAGCAAATGGATTATAAAAAGAGAATTGAAATGTTCCAAAAAGAGCTAGAAAGAAAGAATATTGAAGCAATTTTAATTAGTAATATTGTTAACTCCTGTTATCTTTCGGGGTTCAGTGGTTCAAATGCCTTTACCCTGATTACCCCGGATGACGCGATATTGTTAACAGATTTTAGATACACAGAATCCGCTTTAAAAGAAGCACCTTATTTTAAAATTATAGATTATGGACCGTCTTTAGAAATTAAAATACGTGATTTGCTGAAAAATTTACAAATAAACAGACTATATTTTGAAGAAGAGTATGTAAGTGTTGCCCAATACAATAGATGGTCGGCTATTTTATCAGATATAAGCATGATACCATGCCGAAAGATTGTTGAAAATTTAAGAAAGATTAAAGATAAAGACGAGATAGATGCTATAAAATATGCAGCAAAAGTTAGCGATGAGGCTTTGGAATATATTATTGAATACATCAAAGCAGGAACGACCGAAAATGAAATAGCCCGAGAACTCGTTTATTTTGTGAAAAAAAGAGGTGTTGAATTATACCCAAAATTTATTGTTGCATCAGGATTCCGTTCGGCTTTACCACATGGTTATTATAGTGAGAAGGTAGTGGAAAACGGGGAACTGCTAATGATTGATTTTGGAGCACATTATAAAGGATATTTTTCAGATATAACGAGAACATTTGTGGTTGGCAAAGCAAATGAGAAACAATTAAATATATATGATATTGTCTACCGGGCACAGAAGAAAGCTCTTGCTGTAACAAAGGCAGGAATATCATATAAAGATAGTTTTAGGTCAGCTGCCACAATTATTGAGGAAAATGGGTATATATTAGGACATGGCCTGGGTCACGGTGTAGGACTGGATGTACATGAACTTCCTTTTATTAATGAAAGAGAAGGTAATGAAGGGGTTATTGAGAATGGTATGGTATTTACCATCGAACCAGGTGTATATATCCCCGGTTGGGGAGGGGTTAGAATTGAGGATACAATCGTTGCTGAAGAAGGGATCTACCATTCTTTAACTAATTTTAAAAGAGAGATTATAGAAATAGGATAAATTTGAAAACATTAAATTAACTAAAA
>JAXGTM010000094.1:0-8053 GCA_040774925.1 Atribacterota bacterium
ACTATTACAATTTTAAAAGAACGAATCAGGGTTACCGGCTGAAGGGAAAGATTCCCTATCAGAAATTCTTAGATGGCACGCGTAAATTCTCTTTACCGGAACCTGATTAATATAGTATCCTATCTCTATAGGAAAGAACGGTAATGTGTAAACACATCTTGAAAGTAATACAGTTTATTTTATAAATATTTAATATAATTTAATTTACTGTATTCTGGTAATTTTCCTATTAATGGCTCAATGTAGGTAATAAATTTGTCTGTAACATAGTTTCCCTGCTTATTGATATACTTATCATCAAGAGATTTTACTTTGCAAACTATATTTTCAAAGGTAACTCCTCTAAATTCAATACAATAAGGAGAATGGCCTGTTCGATACAAAGACACCATTACTCCAGAAATACCCTCCTCAGCTAATTTTATTGCTTCTATACCACAAAAATAAGCTTCTTTTAAATCTACAGAACTAACCCTATCAATAGCACACATAGAGAGAGATTCCGTAATCTGGAATTCCCCTCTATAATTAGTTTCTTTGTAAATGAGTTTATGGAGATTTAGTGCTGCACTCCCACCACCTACCGCACCATATTCAAAACTATTCCCTCCATTATTAAAATTAATGTTAGCAACTAATCTCTTATCTTCCCACAATATTCCTTCACCGCAAACAATAGAAACCCAACCATATTTTTCGATACATTCTCTTACATCTGATAAAACCTTTTCTTTAGACAAAGGCCTTTCCGGCATATAGATAAGATGGGGAGCGTCTGAATCTCTTTTTTTTGCAAATGCAGATGAAGCAGCAAGCCAACCAGTATTCCTTCCAATAGTTTGGAATATAACATACTTATCAATACTTTTCATATCTCGAGCAAGCTGTCCAGCCTGTTGTACTGAAAGGCAAATATATTTGGCGGCAGAAGCAAATCCAGGAGAATGGTCGGTTTCACAAAGATCATTATCAACGGTGTTAGGAATCCCAATTATACTTATTGAATAGTTGTTTTTTTTACAGTATTGCTCTATTTGCATATTAAGCTGCATAGTCCCGTTTCCGCCAATAAGAAATAAATATCCAATATCAAATTTTTTAAATATTTCTAAAATTAATGTAAAATCTTTCTTTTTTAATGCGTACCTGCTAGAACCTAGGATGGAAGAAGGTATTTGGTTTAATTTTCGAATAACTGATTTATCTTCTTTTCCAAGGTCAACAATCTCTTCTTTTAATAACCCTACAATACCATTTCTCATGCCAAGGATATGCTTAATTTTTTTTGATTTCAGTCCTTCTTGAATAAGTCCACAAAGGCTAGCATTAATAACAGATGTGGGCCCTCCGAGCTGGCCAATAAGGGCATTTTTCTTCATAGGTATACCTTAGATTTAGATTCAATTATTATTATATTTATAACTTCAGTTTATTTTTTGAATTTGGAATAAGTATCGAACCCTACTGCTGATAAAATAATAGCACCTTTAACCACGTACTGTACATAGATGTGAATTCCGAGTAAATTGAAGACATTGGCAATTATCGTCAATAAAAGTACTCCCACTAAGGTTCTCACTACTGAACCTTCACCTCCAGATACACTAGTACCACCAATAACAGTTGAGGCAATGGCATCAAGCTCATACCCTTGCCCAGCGAGCGGAGTCACAGACAAAAGTCTTGAGGCATAAACGATTCCAGACATAGCAGCCATTAATCCACCAACAACAAAAGTTAGGATATGAAAATAATCAACTTTTACTCCAGATAACCTGGCAGCTTCTTTATTTCCACCTAATGCACAAGTATATCTTCCAAATCTGGTTTTTTCTAAAATAAATTGCCAAAAAACTACCATTATTATTAATAAAATTACCGGAAATGGTATTGGGCCAACGTATCCAGTACCAATGTAAGCAAATTCTGGAGCTTCTACATAGAGTGGATACCCTCCGGTATACAGATATGCAAGTCCTCTTATAATTGTCATAGTACCTAATGTGGCAATAATTGCAGGAATATGTACCTTTGCTGCTAAAAAACCGTTTAAAAATCCAATTATACAGCCAATTATTAGTACAACAAATATTGCTAAACCCCAGTGCATATAATATTGCAAACCTACACACATAGCAGCAGTCAGAACTAGCGTAGACCCCACAGAGATATCAAAACCTCCACCAATTATTACAAAAGTGGTCCCAATAGCCATAATTCCTATGATTGAACTCTGCCTGAGAACATTTAGAATATTAACCCATGACAGAAAACCTGGAGTAATAACAGATAGTAGGATACAAAGTAATAAAAATATAAACAAAATACCATTTTTGTTTATAATATATAAAAATCGTGAAAGGTCTATATTTTTTTTCATAATTTTCTCTATCTACCTTTTAATTAGCTTTTAATATAAATTAAATATAGTTTTATAAATGACCTTAAATATCTTTTAGTATCGTTCTCATTATTTCTTCCTGACTCACGCCTCTTTTGAATTGAGAAGAAATCTTTCCTTGGTTTAAAACTAAAATACGATCAGATACTTTTACTATTTCTGAAATTTCAGAAGAGATGAAAATAATACAAACACCTGTTTCAGCTAGTACGCGTACAATATTAAAAATCTCAAGTTTTGCTTTTACGTCTATACCCTGAGTTGGTTCATCCATAATTAAAACTTTTGGATTTGCATGTAACCATTTTGAAATTGCTACTTTTTGTTGGTTTCCACCGCTAAGATATCGAGTAATCTGTCTTGCGCTAGAGGCCTTTATGTCTAATTTTTCAATGGCTTGATTTGCTGCATCAATCTCTTTGTTAGACAAAATTATTTCTTTTTTTGTAAAATTCCTTAATGTTGGAAGGGTAATATTCTTGTACAGTTCGAGCATAAGGATTAAAGCATCTTTTTTTCTATCTTCTGGGACTAAAGAAATACCATTATTAAGAGCATCTAAAGGTGTATTTATTCTAACGGAGGTACCTTTAATAATTATTTCTCCACTTTCAAGTTTATCGGCTCCAAAAAGAAGGCGAGATAGTTCTGTTTTCCCTGCCCCTCTCAAACCAGTGATACCTAATACTTCGCCCTGAAAAAGTTGAAATGAAATACCATTTACTCTTGGTCTTCTTTTTAGACTATTTACTTCCAATACAACCTTTTCCACATTATTCTTTTTAGAAAAATAGTTATTGTAATCATAATTCAAGCTTTCCCCGACCATCATGGTAACTACCTGATCCCTGGTTACATCTTTTACCCGAACAGTATTAATTTTTTTACCATCTCTTAACACCGATATTCTGTCAGCTATTCGAAATACTTCACCCAGTAAATGCGTTATGTATAGCACACTTATCTTATTGGATTTAAGTTCGGAAATAATTTTAAAAAGATGTTCTACCTCATTTTCTGATAAAGAAGCTGTTGGTTCATCCATAATAATAAATTTTGCCTTATGAACTAAGGCTTTTAAAATCTCTACTAATTTTTGCTCTGCTACCCCCAAATTTCTTACTTTCTCATTATAAGGAAGCTCAAATCCCAGTTGTTTTGCAACAGATATATATTTTTGATAAATCTTTTTTTCATCCAACACCCCTAAAGAATTATAATATTCTACACCTAAGAAAATGTTTTGAATAACGGTTAATTGGGGTATTAAACTATTTTCCTGGTATATTACACTTAGTCCATTGTTAAAAGCTTGAGCAGGAGATGAAAATTCAACTTTTTGGTTATCAAAATACACTTCACCGGAATCTTTTTTATAAGCACCCACTATTGATTTAATCAAGGTAGATTTACCAGCACCATTTTCTCCTACCAATGCATGAACTTCACCTTTATATATCTCTAAATCTATCTCGTCTAAAGCCGTAACTCCTGGAAAGGATTTTTTTAATTTATTAACTTTTAACAGAGGATAATCTAGCTTATTAATTGTTTTATTCACTTCGCTTACCTCTTTAATAACAACTCACCTACTAATTTTAAATTTTCATTTGGTATTTGCAATAAATTCCACGATAGTATCACACCATTAATATTGAGTGACCAAGTAAAATCAATATATCTTTTTAGTATACTTTTATTTATATGAACAATTCCCGGTACCTGGACTGCTTCCCACCCCAGATATATTTTTACTTTTTCCGGAAGAGCCAATTTATTTAATTTTTGCACTTCAAGTTGAATAATTGTTTCAGAGATTCCATTCATTGCTATTTCTCTAATTGTTTCCGGTAGACGAACTCCTATTATCCTGCTTATTTCATTAGTAAACTCTACTTCTTTAATTCTTTTGTTAAATTTCGTAAGGGCTTCTATAAGAGAGTAAAGTTCCAACGGAAATCCAGCAGGGCCCATGGTATGAGAATAAATCATTGGTTTGATCCAATCACATATATTTGCTAATAGTGAGTAATCCTGTCCAACTAAATCAGACAACGATGGAGGAAATAAATCCAATCCAACCAGTTTATTACGTATTTTGGCCAACTTAGCAAACTTTTCTGTAATCTTATAAATACTTTTTTTTCTAAAATCAAATAATTTTTCTATGCTGGAAGATATAAAAATATTTGATAATGATGGATAATTAGAAAGCTTTTCTACGTCTTTCAATTGAAGCTCTTTAAAAAAATAATTTATTTTTTCTTTTAAATCAACCAGGTCCTCTTTATAATCATGGTGAAACCAAGTCTGACAGTGGGGGCAAAAACAAGTATAAATAGTCTCCAGGCCATTAGCTGGGGATGGGAATCGAATGCGATCTAAAAAAATGCCATCTACATCAGTAGATTTTAAAATATTCTGGAAATGATTAATTATTTTTTTAGTCATTTCTTCGTTATTAGGGCAAAGAAAAAGAAATTCTTCTTCTCCCTGCCCTAACTTATTCCATTTACCATAAATCCCATAACCATATAATCCATTAAAGGTTTCAACAGCCTGTTCCATTCTAATCCTAAAGAAGGGATTATCTGCTAAAATGGAGTACCATAGATAAGTTTTAATTTTGAGTTCTTGGCATATTTTTATAGCTAAATCTAGATTTTTATTTTCATCATCAGGCCAAATCAATAGCACTTCTAGCCCCAATATTTCTTTAGCAAAAGCAAGTTTCTTTTTCAAGTAATCATGTTTTTGTAGTTCATTATAGTTTACATTTTTCAAAAAAATCTGGGTACCTATTAGCCCTTTGAACATAATTAAACCTTTTTTCTATTATCTATGGTACTTTAAATCACAAAAGTATTTTTAGTCGTTTATTATTTTTCTACATTTCTGGTTCAAATTCATCAACATTGTCTTTGTTAACAATAATATGTTTAATTTCAACTAACTGAGGTACTTCTTTACCTTTAAGGTAATTAGCAGTAACTTCAACAGCCTTATAGCCTTCTTCTATTACTGAAAAATAAGTACTAGCAGTTACTCTTCCATCTTTAATATAAGGGATTAGTTCTTTGGCATATTCTAGGCCTGTTACCGGTACTCCAGTTATTCCTGCGTTCTCTAATGCCATGGCAGCGGCAATTGCCCCACTCCACCATTGACAGCTAACTAAATCAACTTTTCTACCACTTTGTAAAAAAGCTTCCATAAAGGCTAAAGCTCCTTCTTTTGTCCATCCTTCAATAGGTCTCTTTTCTACAATATTCCAATTTGGATGTTTTTCAGCAACTTGCATAAACCCTTCTTCTCTCATTCTCTGAGAAGCAGTTCCTGGACTGCCTTCAATTAATACAATATTGCCTCCCTTATCACCCAACAATTGCTCAGCCATTTCTCCCTGAATAATTCCAGCTCCGATTTCGGTTCTACCAATATAAGATATTACTCCAGGATATTTACCTTCCGGATCAGTTCCCAGACTATTTGTAAAAGAAATCAAGGGTATTTTGGCATCATTACACTGTTTTACAGCGGGCAAAAGTGCTATATTATCAGCTGCACACAGCATAATAGCATCTACTTTTTTTGTAATAAAATTTTCAACCTGTGAGAGCTGTTTCCCTGCATCCCATTCAGCATCAGCATAAATTATATTTAAACCAAGATCTTTGCCAGCTCTATCTATACCTATTCGTTGTACGCTAAAAAATTCAACAGCTCCTGGAAGTAATACTGCAACATCATATGTTTTATCTTGGGAAAAAGTAGTGGAAAAACTGACCAAAATAGATATTAGTATCGTCAAAGAAATAGCCAACAATTTTAAATATCTTTTCATTGAATAAAATCCTCCTTAAATTTTGATTTAATACAGTTTCTAAACAATCATTTATTTTACACCTGTTTTTTAATATAGCCTCACCACCTTATTTCGAATATTTCTCAATTTTTTTGATATCAATAATGTGTTAATTAATTCAAGTAAATTGACATTTGAAAAGACTTCATATAGAGATAGAATGGTTTTTTATAGCATTATTAAATTATATTATTTAATCAAAGACAGGCCTTTCTTTTTCAATGGTTCAAAAGCCTTTACTGCCGCACCTATTAAAACACCATCTTCTCCTAAAATAGAAAATTCAATTCTGGGAGCAAAAGGAATTATTTTACTTAGACTTTCCTTCATCTCATTTAGATAAAAAGATGGTAAGATAGATATTCCCCCACCAATAATTATTAATTCTGGGTTAAGCACAGAGGATATATTGGCAATACCATAGGTTAGATTTTTTAATGCATCCTTAACAATCCTTTGAGTAACTAGTTCTCCTTCAGCAGCCATTTTAAATATTTCCATAATTTTTAATTCTTTACCTAGCTCTTCTTTGGTTCTTTTAACGATTATATTGTAACTAGCCAATTTTTCCAGACAACCATAGTCTTTTGTATTTTCAGGGGCATAGTCAGGATTAATAAGCAAATAGCCGATTTCTCCTGCTGCATTACTTGATCCCAGATAAAGTTTTCCATTTATTATTATTCCTGCTCCAATTCCAGTTCTTTCACCAACAAAAACAAAATTATCAAATTCCTGGGCTATTCCTTTAATGTTTTCTCCTAAAGCCATCAAATTAACATCATTTTCGAAGATAGTAGGAATGTTTAGTTTTTCTATATTTAAGTCATGTAAAGATATTTCCCAATTAAGAAAAGGAGCTACTGTTATTTTCATTTTTTTATAATCTATTATCCCAGGAACACCAACACAGATACGCAATATTTTTTCTTTAGGAATCTTTCTGTTTTCTATTTCTGAAATAAAATTAGTAAGCAAGTTGGTTAAAATTTTTTTTAACTTTTGATTATTGAGAGCTTCTATCTTAGGACTATATTTTTCGAAGATAATATTGTAGGATAGATCAATCAGGGCAATCCTTATACCATTTTCATTCCCTAAATCAACAGCTATCATGTAAGCTGTTTTTGAATTAATCTGCAAAAGTATCGGCTTTTTCCCACCAGATGAATTACCTTTTCCAACTTCACAGACAATATCTCTTTTAATTAGATCCTTAACTATAGCCGAGATAGTAGGAGGAGTTAATCCGATTATTTTAACAATGTCAGCCCTGGAAATCGGACCATGTTCTTCTATTATTTTTAGAACTAATCCCTGATTTATATTTTTTATTTCCATAGCTTTTTAAAAATACTGAGAAATCTATTTTAAAATGAATATCAGAATTTAAAATTTTTAGACAATTATTGAAAAAGTACTAACTTAATTAATTTAATTAAGTAACCTTACTTTATTACTATTATTAAAAAAAGTCAAGTTTTGTTTTTGGTTATATTATTTTTAATATAACCAAGTTTTAATTATTACTCAGCATTAGGCAACATACTTGCCTCAATACATTTTTTCTAAAAAAATGAAAAATAATACTGCAGTTACTTACCACAGGAAAAGTTAATATAATTAAAACTTATTAATGATAATCTCCGGTCAGAACTCCTGAGTAGATACCCACGGGCAAGCCCGTGGCACTTTTAAAACAATTCAAGCTTCGCTTGACCTAAATCCTGGCTTTTCTGGAATTGTACATATTTGATGATTATCTTCTCATCAATGCCTACTGTGGA
>JAXGTM010000095.1:0-7993 GCA_040774925.1 Atribacterota bacterium
AGAAAATCCCGGGCACTGAAACTGGTGGCTTTTTGATAGGCTCTAGTATAGTAAAGTCGTGATAAGGGATCAATAGCTGAAAAGAGAAATACTTTCTTAAATCTCAGATTCAATTCTATTGTATCTATCTGGAGCCATTCGGAGATGACACCTTTCATATCCCTTTTGACCTGGGATAGGCGGATTCTCTTCTTTTTTAAAGTTCTGATTCTTTTGGTTTGCACCTTCATATTAGGAAGGATAGTACGATATTGAGAAAGGATTCTGCCTACTGAAGAGGCTGAAATGTTAATACCATCTTCTCTTTCTAATATCTTTTTAATCTTTTCCTTGCCAAAATAGGGATATTTTCTTCTAATCTGACAGACCTGCGCTTCTACCTGAGAAGTCCTTGCTACTTTAGTTCTAAGTTGATGGGGCTTTTTAGATCTGTCCTCTAAAGACTGAACCTGATTGGAATTGTATTTTTTTCTCCAACGGTAAAAAGTACTGCGATTTATTTCAAAGATCTCACAGATCTGTAGGAGAGAATACCTCCCCGAATTATAGAGATTAATGGCTTTGTATCTTACCCTGGCCTTGGGTGATAATTTATCTAGATGGTGTAACTTAATTATACACTTATGCCAGTAAGGCCGGTTATAGGTCAAAGTGCAAGGTGTTCCAATTCTTCCTTTCATAATTGATATGCACCTTTCTTTGTTTTTCTTTTATTCTACTTCTTTCATCCTGGAAATGGTGCATATGTATCTGAACTTATTCAGCATTTTGCTACCATAGATAGGTATGGGGATTGGTTGTTTACGAATCCTTAATAGATAGATATTTTCATTCATTTATGCTGACAAAAATTTAAAATGAGTATATATACTTGTTAATTCTAAATATACTTTTTCTAAAATTAATCATTAATAGCATTTATTATTGATTTCAAAGAATTAAATGATTCTTTACAGGCATTATAAAATAAACCAACATCCAGCCAATATGTTAACATTTTCACTCCTTGTCTCGCTCTTTTTTCAAAGGTAGCCAGATCTTCCACATATGTACCTACACTTTTGCCTGAATTACGGGCTTTTTCAATAATTTCTTTTACTTTTTCTTCAACCAAAGGATGGTTTATCTCACCCGGTACGCCCAAAGACATAGATAAATCAACCGGACCAATAAAAATAACATCAATTTCTTTTATTTTTAGAATCTCGTCCAATTCTTTAATAGCATTAGCTCCTTCTATCTGAATGATAATAAGAGTATTATCATTTTCAGTAGTATAATACTTTATCTTATCGATGTTTGAATAACGTGCCGCCCTGACATAATGGGAAGCACCTCTTTCACCAGAAGGAAAGAATTTACTATTTTTAATAACCATTTCTGCTTCTTCCAGAGAGCCAACCTGTGGAATCTGTATAGCATCGGCTCCGATATCAAGTGCTCTGGATATATTGCTTGGATTTTTATCAGCAGTTCTAATAATTGTAGAACAATTAACAAGTTGCGCTGCTCTAATTAAATTCTCAGCTATAGAAAAATCCAATGATGTGTGTTCAAAATCCAGCACTAAAAAATCAAAGCCGTTTAACCCTATTATTTCAGGAATTGCAGGATTGGCAATATTAAGGAATGTTCCAATTACAAATTCACCATTTTTCAGTCTTTCTTTCAATATATTTGCCAAAATAAACACCTCATTTCCATTAAAATTAATAATAATCGTATTAATGTTTTTAGCCTGGTAATCACTAATTTTTTGAAATAAATTTTGTAGCAAAATTTCGTGAAACTGTTATTATTCGAATACCGCGTTTAAATTAATATTTAGTTTATATAATATTATACAAAAGAGTGTACTTCAGCTAAATAAAAAAGCGGTATGCATTAGGGCATACCGCTTTGACAATTTATATTTCTCTACTAACCATATATCCTGAGTGAAATGCCTCATACATTCTGCCAGGTTTGATACAATCTCCAACATGATAGATAGGTATTTTTATATCTTTAAAATTGTCCTTCAGACAACATACAGAGCCTGTAGCAAAGACTACTGTATCTATCGGCTCAACTACTTCATCTAGGCCACCTCTTTGAAAATAGACTTTTCCTTTTTCCACTTTTTTAACACTCGTTTGAGTAAATATTTCTATGTTGGTATTTTCAAGTCTTTTCAATAAAAACAGCTTTTCATGTTGATTCATATCTCTGCCATATTCTGGTAAAATTTCAAAAACAAAAACATTCTTTCCTAATTCACTTACCAGAAATTCTGTTGTTTCAAGACCGACCTCTCCAGCTCCGATTATTGCAATATTCTTTCCAGGACAATCTTTGTTTTCTAAAACTTCCCAGGCAGTTAAAACATTGGCATCCTTTATCTCAATCATATCCAGACATCTTGGCTGAGCACCAGTTGCCTGTACTATTATGTCCGGATTATATTTTTGAATATTATCTGGTGTAATTTCTACTCCAGTATGAATTTCAACATTATTCAATTTTAGCTGCAGTTTGAGAAAATCCAGTAGTGGCTCTAAGTCAGCTGTTTTATGTCTAGGGACTATTGCTAAATTTGCCTGTCCCCCCAGGCGAGTTTTCTTCTCTGCCAGTACTACTTTATGACCTTTCTTTGCCAGCTCGTTTGCTACATTCATTCCGCCAATACCACCCCCAATAACCAGAACACGGTATGATTTGGTATTACAACAAGCGTCGAACATGCCTTCTCTGCCTATCTCAGGATTAACAGTACAGGATATATCCAGATCTTTACCCAGTCGTCCTGTGCAACCCTGAACACAGCTAATACATGGCCTTATTTCATCTTCTCTACCTTCGTATACTTTGTTGGGCCAATAAGGATCAGCAATAAATGTTCTTCCAAGTACAATAAAATCTGCAATTCCATCTGCTAATATCTTCTCTGCCATATCCGCTTTTCTAATCTTCCCTACAATTGTGATAGGAATATTTACTACTTTTTTAATACCTTCAGCCAGATATGTATTGAAACCCTGTTCAAGGCTATATGTGCCTTCAGTTAAAAATGGTTTTCCAGAAGAACCGGCGCTTATATCTATTACATCGGCGCCAGCTTTCTCCAAAAGAGGTGTAATCTTTATGCTTTCATTCAAATCTATGCCAATCTCTCCAACTCCCTCTTCTGCTGTTAGTCTGCAAAAGATTGGGTAATTATCTCCTACTCTTTTTCTAACTTCTTTTATAATCTCTATTCCGAATCTTACTCTATTCTCAACACTTCCACCATACTCATCTGTTCTTTTGTTTGTCATTGGTGATAAAAATTGATTGATAAGATAACCATGAGCCATGTGAATATTCACTATATCAAACCCTGCTTCTTTTGCTCTTTGAGCAGCATCACCATATTTTTTAACCAATTCTTTAATTTCAGGGACAGTTAACTCTCTGGGTGTCACTTCTCCATTCTGGTAGACAGCTGAAGGAGCAACAGGTAGTTGCCCGATAATATCTCTCGGGGCTTTACTTCCTGTGTGAAAAATTTCCAGTGATATTTTTGCTCCATTGGCATGTACAGCTTCGGTCAGCTTTTTTAAGCCCTCAATATAATGGTCATCATATATTGCCAGATTATTATTCCAGCCAATCCCTTCCCTGCTAATAGCTGTCGCTTCAATATTTATGAGACCTGCGCCACCTTTTGTCCTTTCAACATAATATCTTATCAATCGTGGAGTCACTTCGCCATTAAAAGTAGCAAATCTGGTAGCCATAGGTGCCATCACTATTCGATTTTTTATCTCCACATCTTTAATCTTAATACTCTCAAATAATTTTTGGTATTTACCTTTATACATAATATATTTTACAAAATCCTTCCTCTATTTTTTATATTTCAAAAATACTACTAACAAAATATTTTACCTATATTTATATATTCTTTTCACTACCTTCTTAAGCAAAGGTACTTGGGCAGTAATTTTTTTGCCGTACATAAAACAATAATCGGAAAATAGAATATATTTTACTAAAATTGACTTTGTTTAAAGAATTATATATTTGCAAATTATTTCACTACAAACATTCTATATAGTTCTGCCTATTCTGTTGCCTTCGGCTATTGCATGGATTATTTTTCGAGCCTTTTTTGCATCCCCAATTATGTATACTTCAAGCTCAGGCATTCTTTCTTTTATTTCCTTGTAAAGAGTGTTATCAGGCTTAGAACCAATTGCTATTACTATTTGATCGAAACCGGTAAGTTCCTTCTTTTTATTGTTTTTTTCAACAATAAGTTTTTCATCAGTTATCTCAAGAACTTTACTGTCTGTTAGTATTTTCACTTTTCCTTCTATCTCATCCATCAATACAACTTTTTCAGCAAAGGGAACATCTTTAGCAACTTCGGGTAACATTTCAACTACGGTAATCTGTTTATCTTTTTTAAATAGATAATGTGCTGTCTCTATTCCTACACTTCCTCCACCCACAATAATAATATTTTCGCCAGCTTGTACTTTTCCCTGAAGTATTTCATCAAAAAATACCACCTTATTACTATTAATCCCCTCAATCGGCGGAACGATTGGAATTGAACCTGTGGCTATGACAACCGCATCGACATTCATTCTTTTAATGTCTTCAAGTGTTACCTCTTTTCCGACAATAATATTAACTCCCCTTGCTTCCAGTTCTCTCTTCCTATATTCAATTATGTTTTCAAAGTCACACTTATAGGGGGGTTTATCTGCACAATCAACCTGCCCACCAAGTTTGGAATTCTTCTCATAGATGGTCACCTGATGACATCTCCTTGCCAATATTAAGGCTGCCTCCAAACCACCCGGTCCACCTCCAACAACAATGACGTTTTTAGCCAAGCCGGTAGGCATATAACGGTATTCCCATTCGTGTCCAAGATCTGGATTTTGTGTACAGGTAACCGGTTCACTGTAACAACCATTGAGACAATGGATACAATGGCGTATGCTCTGCCAATTATTATCCTTAACTTTATTGACAAACTCAGGATCAGCCAGCAATGCTCTGCCTAATGCAACCATATCTGCTTTGTTTTTTACCAGTATTTCTTCAGCTATTTCCGGACTGTGGATTTTACCAACTGCAATTACGGGAACATCTACCACTTTTTTTATTGCTTCAGTATTATCTGCATTAAAACCATATTCTGGTTTTCCTGGTGTGATAATCCAATTAGAACTCTCTAACATACCGATAGAAACATTCAAAGTATCTATTCCTGCTTTGACTAAAATAGGTGCTTCTTTTATAGTATCGTTTATTGTTCTACCATCATTTACCATATCTTCTGCATTTATTCTAAAGAAAATTGGATAATCATCGCCAACTGCTTTCCTAACAGATTTTATAACTTCTATTGGGAACTTTAATCTACCCTCTACACTTCCTCCATACTGATCTGTCCTTTGATTGGCTGCTGGTGATAGGAACTGCGATATTAAATATCCATGTGCGCCATGTATTTCTACACAATCAAATCCGGCATCTTTAGCCCTTTTAGCTGCTTCACCATACCTTTTGACCAGCTCTTGTATTTCTTCTATAGATAACTCTTCTGCCAGTTCACCGGATGACCCCATTATTGCCGAAGGAGCAACAGGTTTTCTGCCACACTTGGAAGATGTAGTACCTCTTCCAGCATGATGGAGTTGTATGCCAATCTTTGCATCATAGCTATGCGCTATTTCAACTAATTCCTTCAATCCTTTAATGAAACGATCATCCCAGATTCCTAATTCCATTACTGCAGCTCTTCCTCCGGGAACAATGGCTGTATATTCTACAATTATTAAACCAACCCCTCCTTTTGCCCGTGCTTCTATATATCCTTTCAGCCTATCTGAAACTGTATTGTCAGGGTTTCCAAAAAGAGTCCCCATTCCTGGCATCACAACCCTATTTTTTATCACCATATTTTTTATTTTAATAGGCTGTAGTAATTTCATTTTTGCAATTTCTGTATCAAGCATAATGCGTCTCTCGCCTTTCTATTTATTACTTAATTAGAATAGTTTCTTTAGATTTAAAATAATATTATAAAAACGAATAAATTATAAAATTTTTATAAAATTGATTATATTTGAAAAAATAGTATCAATTGGAATAGCTTCTATTTACTATTCCAATTGATACTGATAAAAATATATTTTTTAAGGACTATATTATTTTTGAATATCTACATATACATAATTATTATCCATACCTATTGGATCTCTGGAGAATCCTTTTACATAATCTCTGTGGGTATAGACAATTCCCCTGATATAAGTAGGAACAAATATAGCACTATCCATGAGAATTCTTTCTGCTTTATCTATCATCTCTGCTCTTGCTTGCATATCTGTAGTTGTGGTGATAAAGGTTATTGCATCTTCGAATTCATCATCATGCCATCCCATGGTGTTTGTACCTCCACCATCTACCCAGGTATCAAGCAGGTTTATCGGGTCATCAAAATCCATTCCCCAGCCAGCATAAACTATCTGGAAACGGTTGTTGATCATATCATCCCATTTTTGTTTTGAAGGTACCAGTCTTATATCGATATTCAATCCCAGATTCTGATGTAACATATCCTGTGTAGCTTCAGTGACCAGTCTGGACTCAGCAACGTCATTTACTAATATTTCAAATGATGGCAGGTCTTTTCTAGTTTTCCCAATTTCTTCTAAAGCTTTATCAAGAAATGCATTGGCTTTTTCAGGATCAGCATTTACCGGGAAATATTCTTCACCAACCGGGAATTCTTCTACATGTTGCTTGTCAATTCCATGAACACCGGGAGGAATTAATCTTGTATGGGGTTTTGAACCATCAGCCAGAACATATTTAGCTATGGCTTCGCGATCTATTGCATAACCGATCGCCTTTCTGAAATTGACATTGCTTAAATATTCGCTATTCTTTTCAGCATTTGGATTGAAATGGAACCAGTATGGGCTGGGTAAAGGCTTGCTTATCAGTGTACCCTCAGCTTCATATTTTGGAATATCATTTTTGGTTAACTGAACATAATCGAGTTGGCCTGCTTCATACATGTTAACTCTGGTGGTCGGATCAGGTACAATAAGAATCTCTACTTCATCCAGATTAATATTATCCTTATCCCAATAATCGGGATTCTTCACCAAACGCAAGCTCTCTTCATGCTTCCATTCTTTTAACTGATATGGTCCATTGTATACCTGTTTTTCAACATCAGCACCATAGGCATCACCATATTTTTCAATATAATCCTGTCTAACTGGATGGAATCCAGACCATCCCAGTAGATTCAGCCAGAATTTTAATGGGGTGACCAGTTTTGTTTCCAGTGTCTTTTCGTCTAATGCCTTAATTCCTACAGTTGCTGGATCTGTTGTATTTCCTCTCCAAAAATCATCTCCACCCTGTACATAGGCACCAAAATATCCGTAATCTGAATGTGTTTCAGGATTGAACAGTCTTAAGAAACTATATTCAAAATCATATGCTGTAACAGGTTTTCCATCACTCCATTTTGCATCCCTTAAATAGAATGTATAGGTTAGGCCATCTTCAGAAATATCCCATTTCTCTGCCATTCCAGGATAGACTGAGCCTTCTCTTAACCTTGTTAGACCTTCAAGTGTAGCAAATGTAATATCAAGGGTAAATGGATTAAACCAATGGTGTGGATCCATATTTGGTGGTTCACCTGGCAAAGCAAAATGGAATATTTTTTTCTCTGCTGCAGTACCACAGGAAATTGCAGTACCAATCAAAACAACTATCATTAATAATGATAATACTTTTCTCATACTTATTCTCCTTTTTAGTTTTTTCACTACTTATAATTCACATAGCAATTTAAACTACAATCAATTAGACTCTATATCTTGATTACACTTAATATTTTAAAAGCAATATTTTGTCTAATATATAATCGATTTAAAAACTATCACCTCCTTTTTTACTTCTGCCTGCTAAACAATATTTTTGCACAACT